>QHOP01000190.1 GCA_003219345.1 Verrucomicrobiota bacterium | reverse complement strand
GCGTGATGATCCGCGCGAAGAAATATGCGCCGCGCCGGGGCGCGTGCGTTCGCTTCGCCGGCGCGACGCCGGTGGTTCGAAACGTTCTTCGCCTGTCGAAGCTCGAATCCTTTCTCCTGGACGACGAGTCATGAACATCGGTCTGTCCACCTCCGTCATTCAGCGCGGCCGCAGCGGCGTGGCGCAATACGTCTTCGCTCTGCTGCGCGCCTTGGTGCCCTACGCCGCGCGGCATCGGTTCACTTTGTTTGTCCTGAAGGAGGATTTGCCGCTCTTTGCGTTTGTCGAATCGAAGATGAAGCTGGTGCCGGTGTCTGAACGGTTCCGTCCGCCGGTGAAAAACATCCTGTGGCACCAGATGGTTCTTCCGCGTCTGGCGCGTCAGCATCAACTCGAGGTGCTGCACGTGCCGAGCTATCGGCGAATGCTCTGGCCGCGGCCCTGCGCGCTGGTGGCCACGATCCATGACCTCGCGCCCTTCCGACTGGCCCACAAGTACGAGCCGAAACGGATGTTCTACGGCCGCGTCGTCGCGCGGCGGCTGGCGCGTCGTCAGCACGAAATCATCACGGTCAGCCAAAGCACCGCGCGCGATATCCTCGAATTTTTTCGATTGCCGGCCGAACGGCTGACGATGATTTACAACGGGCTGGACCCGGACCGTTTTTTCCCCGGCTCCGCGAAGCAAGCCAGGGCCTTCGTCGCTGAGCGCCGCGGCTTGCGCCAGCCATTCTTCCTCTACGTCGCACGTTTGGAACATCCGGCCAAGAATCATGTGCGCCTGATCGACGCGTTCAACCGGTTCAAAACGGAGACGAATTGCGACTGGCGCCTGGTGCTCGGCGGCGGCGATTGGCACGGCGCGGAAGTCATTCACGACTTCATCCGGCAATCGCCATTCCAGCGCGACATTCATTGCCTGGGCTTTGTGCCGGAGCCCGATTTGCCGAACTGGTATCGCGCGGCCGAGGTGTTTGTTTATCCATCACTGTTTGAAGGATTCGGTCTGCCGCCGATCGAAGCGATGGCGTGCGGCTGTCCGGTGATCAGTTCCAGCCGCGGCTCTCTGGGCGAAGTGACGGGCGACGCGGCGGCCGTCGTGGATCCGGAAGACGTCCATTCGTTGACACAGCAGATGAAGCGCTTGGCGGCTGACGGAGAGTTGCGCGACCGCTTGCGCGAGGCTGGTCTGAAACGCGCGCAAGGATTCAATTGGGGCAAAACCGCAGCGGCGACAATGAATGTTTATGCGCGCGCGGTGACTCGCAGCGCCCCAAGTCGAGGAACCGGAGAGTTACCTCCGAGGGGCTCTGGGGCGTTCACCCACCTGCCTTAACCGGTCGCTCCTACTCTTTCTTTTCGCATTTCACCCTCCTGTTCAGTGTCGGTATGGTGTCCTACATTCATCTCGCTGTGATAGCGTGTGCTGTCATAAGCACGGCAACCTCAATCAAAGGGTCTTAAATAGAAAGGCCTACACTTTATGAAGCTAAAAAGTTTGCGGTGCGATCGATCCGCGACAACCAGCGCACTGGCTGCTCTAATCGTCTGGTTGGTGGCAGTTCTGGCCCAGCCACTCGTCTTGGCGCAAACCAATCCGTCTACCACCGGTTTCCGCACCGACCGAATTTTAGTGAAGCCAAAGCCGGGTGCGGATTTGACAATGGTGCACGTCTCCTTCGGAACAAAAGTGCTGCGTCGGTTCCCCGGGATAGGCAATTTGCAGGTGCTCCAGTTGCTGCCAGGCGCCGACGTGCGAGTCCTCCTCGGAGCGTATCAGCAAAGTGGTTTGGTGGAATACGCCGAGCCGGACTTCATTGTGCAGGCCACGCTCGAACCGAATGATTTTCGCTACTCGGACGGCTCGCTGTGGGGGTTGCACAACACCGGCCTCTACGGCGGCACGCCCGGTGCTGACATCGACGCGCCCAATGGGTGGGAGATCCAAAACACGGCGGGAGACATTGTCGTGGCCGTTATCGACACTGGCGTGCGCTACACCCACGAAGACCTCGCGGCGAACATTTGGGTCAATCCGGGAGAATCCGGTCCCGGCCTGCTGGGGGTGGACAAAAGCGCCAATGGCATCGACGACGATGGCGATGGGTACATTGACGATGTGCACGGCATCAACGCCATTCTCGGCACCGGCATCCCGTGGGACGACCACGGCCATGGCACGCACGTGAGCGGCACGATCGGTGGCGTTGGCAACAACAGCGTCGGCGTCGTTGGGGTTGCGTGGCGGATTCAACTTATGGCCTGCAAATTTCTGGATGCCACCGGCCACGGTTCCATTTCCGATGCCATCACCTGTATCGACTACGCGCGGAAGAAAGGCGCGAAAATCATCAACGCCAGTTGGGGCGATTATACAACTGATCCATACAACGGGATACTCGCCGATCATAATAATACTGCCCATTGGAATGCGCTGCATGATGCCATCGCCAGCGCGCGGGATGCGGGCATCCTCTTCGTCGCCGCATGCGGCAACGATGACACCGACAATGACGTGCACCCGCTTTATCCGGCCAGCTACGCCGACCTGGACAACCTCATCGCGGTGGCGGCCACCGACCGCAGCGATAGCAAGGCTTCGTTCTCGAATTATGGCGCGAACACAGTGCACCTCGGAGCGCCCGGGCAGGACATCTTTTCATGCTGGAACGGCAGCGACAGCGATTACCGGTATTTGAGCGGCACCTCAATGGCGACGCCGCACGTCGTCGGCGTTTGCGCGCTGGTGTGGTCGCATTATTCGGAGGATTCGTATGCCCAAATCAAAAGCCGCGTGCTGAACGGTGTTGAACCGTTGCCTTCGCTCGCCGGCAAATGCGTGACCGGGGGCCGGCTCAATCTCTCCCAGGCGCTCGGCGCTTCAGCGACTTCGCCGTCCGCGCCGGCTGTCGTGATCGTGATAGCAACCGATCCGTCGGCCTCGGAAGCGGGGCCTGATCCCGGAACGTTTACCATCAGTCGCAGCGGCAGCACGGCGCAAGCGTTGACCGTTTATTACACCCTCGCCGGCACGGCGCAGAACGGCGTGGATTATCAGACGTTGTCCGGCTCGGTAACGATTCCGACGGACGCGAGCTCAACGACCGTCAGCGTGACGCCGATTGACGACAACCAACTCGAAGGAGATGAAACCGTTGTGGTCACACTGTCCTTCAGCACAGGCTACACGGTGGGTTCACCCGGCAGCGCGACCGTCGTCATTCACGACAACGATTTGCCGTTGCCGGTCCCGGCCATTGTGTCGCCGACATCCGGCACATGAGCGCGAACCTTTTGCGAGGTTGGCCTTCGCGATGGTCTTGCGCATGGAGCGAATTGATCGGAATGCTGCTTGTCGGAGCAGGGGGGTAGAGAGGTGCAGGGTAGGTGTTTTACTCATTGTAAATTACGGTCATCACCCACTTGTTTCAGCTGTTTGCCTGCTGAAAAGTGTCGCGCAGCTAAGCGATGAGATTGAGATGATGGGGTAGTGTCGGTGCAAAAATACCGGGGACTTGAGATCTTTGAAGACGGTTGTGGGACACAAAGCTTGGGTTTCGGGTGTAGTCAAACGCAGTCGAACCAGACAGTTTGAATCCCGCGGCGTCCCCACCGGCGTTTCGGCAGGGAGCCTGCGGGCGTGGCGACATGAGTCCGTGGGAGTACACCATAATCGTGGTGGAAGACGAGCCGGACGAAGTCTTCCTGCTCCAGCAGGCGTTTCACAAGGCTGGCTTGAAGAACCCGATTCAAGTCTGCCGCGACGGCCAGGAGGTGATTGATTACTTGAGCCGGCAGGGGACCACGGTCGGCAAAATGGTCGCCGACGCGCCCCCGGCGCTGATGTTGTTGGATTTGAAGATGCCCCGCAAAACGGGATTTGAAGTGCTCGAGTGGCTGCGGACACAACCCGGACTGAGACGGTTGGCGGTGGTGGTGATGGCAATTTCGAGCGACGCGAACGACATCAATCGCGCCTACCAACTGGGCTGCAACTCCTACCTTCTCAAGCCAGGGGAGGTTGAGCGGTTGGTCGAGATGGTCAAGCTGATGAACACCTATTGGCTGCGGCTGAATGAAAAGCCGGAACTGCAAGAGAGGCCGAACCCGTATCAAGCCTCCTGACCGAAAAGAAAGGATCATTATGAGCGGCGCTTTGAATATTCTCCTGATAGAGGATAACCCGGATGATCGAGCACTGGTGATTCGCGAACTGAGCCGTGAATTTCCTGATCGTCATTTTACTCAGGTGAGCGACGCCAATCAGCTCACGCCGGCCCTCCAACGAGGTCCCTGGGACCTGGTCGTGACCGACTACGAGTTGCACTGGAGCGATGGTATCAGCGTGCTGCTCGCCGTTAAAGGCCGCTGGCCGGATTGCCCCGTCATCATGTTCACCGGGTCGGGCAATGAAGAGATTGCGGTGCAAGCGATGAAGGCCGGCCTGGATGATTACGTCCTTAAATCTTCCAAGCACCGCGCGCGCCTGTCAGCGGCGGCCGTTTTGGCTTTGGACCGGGCCAGACAGCGCCGGGCTTTGCGTGAGGCCGAAACGCTCTATCAGCATTTGTTCAACCGGGTTCCCGTGGGGCTCTTCTGCGTGGCGCTCGACGGCCGAATTATTGAGGCCAATCCGGCGATGATCGGAATGCTTGGCTATCCGGACCGCCGGACCTTGCTCGAGGTGGACGCCAATAGTTTATTTGCCAGCCCCACCGAGCGGCGCAGATGGCTTGCTGCCGTTCAACGATCGGGCGTCGTGGAACGGTTCGAGCTCCGGCTGCGCCGTTGCGACGGAAAACCCATCTGGGTGGAAATCAACGCCCGCGCGGTGAAAGATGAACAAGGCCGCACCCGGCACCGCGAAGGCAGCGCGGAGGACATCACCGCCCGGAAGCGCGCTGAAGAGAAGTTACGCGACTCACGCGAACAACTGCGCGCCCTGGTTGCTTACCAGCAATCGGTCCGTGAAGAAGAGCGCTCGCGCCTCGCCCGCGGCGTGCAACACGAAGTGGACCAGGCACTGACGGCTTTGAAAACGGATCTGTCGTGGGTGGAGAGAAGGCTGACTGGAGGGGCGGGCCCATCGTCACTCTCTTCCGCCCTGGAGAGGCTCGAGAAGCTGCCGGAGGCTGTGGACTCAATCATGGGTACTATCCGGAAGATTGCCTCCGAACTGCGGCCGCCGGTCCTGGATGAATCGGGCCTCGAAGCCGCCATCGAATGGCAGACTCGGGAGTTTGAAGGGCGGACCGGCATCAAATGTCAGTTCGACTCCAAGGTCCGGAATGCGAGGCTGGAGCCGGAACGCGCCACTGCGGTGTTTCGCCTCTTTCAGGAGACACTGACCAACGTCGTCCAGCAAGCCAAGG
>QHOP01000189.1 GCA_003219345.1 Verrucomicrobiota bacterium | reverse complement strand
TGCGTTGACCGCGTGCGGGGCAGCTTATCTTTTGCTTCAGCCAAAAGAGCGAACCATCGAGAATCGCACCATGGCTCAATGGTTGCGAATACTTAATACAGACCCTAATAATAGCAAAAACCCATTAAGGATTGTGCGGATAGTTCAATACGACGGACCAGAGGCTTGTGCGGCTGAACTTCCTCTATCATACGATTTGATCAGGCAACAAGGTTTCTGTGATGGAAGAAAAGGCAAATTCCATTTGGTTATAAATGGGGGTTCCATCTGGACTGATTGCTGGCGCGGTACGAATGGGAACTGTTTATTACCATTTGGTAAAAGCGAGCTTAATGCTGCCACAAACCAAATCCAAGTTGATTTCCTGATATTTAATCCGTCGAATATCGATGGCTGGTTACATGCTGAAGGCCCAATCGCAGAACTTATTTCAAGCAACAGCCCTCCATGAGTACAAGAAAAAAATGCCTTTCACTTGTTTTTGCGATGATTCTGACTGTCGCAGGTTGGGGACAAGATGCAAAAGATTCAAAGAGTACTCACCAGTTTGGCGAGAGTGTGAAAGCTTTACACGACCTTACATCGATGTCGCCGACATATCGTAATGAAGCGTTAGGCTTGGTTGTCGCCGAAGCTAACAGAATTGCTGAAGCGCTGAAGTTGCCGGAGAAACTCCAGACCCGAACTCTTTGTCCACTGGCGCGAGACGTTAGAGAAAGGAGCTTTTGGAAATGAAATCACATAGAACTGTTGGGACCATTTTCACAGCAGCGATTCTCAATGGAATCGGTATCATTCTTATTGGCTGGCCAGTCGAGGCTGGCTCACCGATGGAGGCCAAACAGCTTGCCATCGCAAACAACACATTTGCCTTTGATTTGTTTGCACACCTGGCGAAGGACCCGGGCAATTTGGTTCTATCACCGTTTTCGATAGGCGCAGCACTCGCTATGACTTCCGCCGGGGCAGGGGGGAAACTGCCAGTCAGATAGCCAAGACCCTTCACATTTCAAATGGGCCTAGCGACGTTCATGCTGGATTTGCGCTCTTGCTGAAAGAAATGAAATTCGATTCCACTTTCTAGCCTTTTTAATCTGGTAGGCAACTCCAACTTTGACCGCGCTTTGCGCTGAATCCACCGGCGGCAACTCCAGGATCGTGATAAACTGCTCCGGCTCGCCGTAGGTCCACCCGTAGCAGCGTTTCGCCTGCGGGTGTCCGGTTAGGTCAAAGACTTCGACGTTGCCGTTCCAAAGGGTCTTGCCATTGAAAACTTCATGCACTGGCACAGTCTCGCGGTGAACTGCCGCGCATTTGTGCAAGTGCTGAATCGTGAGTTGTAGCCGCTCGATGTAGTCCTTATTCGCCACAGCGTTTGACCAAATCCGCAACCGTCCAATGGCTGCTTTCGATTCCTGCGGCCATTGCCGGGGTCATTCTCAACGCACCATGCGTCTTGCAGAAGTTGTAATACGCGAAGTTGAGCGCGACCGCAGCTTCAAAGTTTTCAAACTTCTTGCTGAAAGCGTTGGTCAACCGTGTGAGTCGGCGGCAGTGCATCCTGAGCGTGTGATTCTGCTTCTCGACGTGGCTGGTTGTGATTCGGCTCACGTCTGGCATTCCGTTGATGACTGTGCGCTCTGTTTTCACGACTTCTGCCGGGCTATACCTACTGGCGGCGTCTTTGTTGAGATTGACCACGCCGTAGGTTTTTACGAGTTGGGCGTAGTCAACCTCAGACCCAAAGCCCCGCTCAACGGCTTCTGGATAGGAAGCAAGTGCATCGGTTGAAAGTTGGACGCGGCGAGAGAGGCGTCCAGCCAAATCTTCCATGAACGCTTTGGCGTGGTAGGAATCGCGCCTGCCAACGACGAACGAAGGAATGATTTTGGTGTCCGCATCCAAACGTCCAGACATCGCCGACACCAATAATCATTGATTCTTTTCGCGTGGCTCTCTTCTCCTTTTTGCCGATGAATCCCCAAATCTCGTCCACTTCGATGTTGCGGCAATTCAGGCCGCGCATTTTCTCGTCAAGAATCCTGGCGCACGCTTTGCCGACGCGCAGACTGAGGCTCATAATGGTGTTGCGGTTCACGCCCGTAATTCGCTCAACACTGCGGATGCTTGAGCCTTCCGCCAGCATGGAAATCACTGTCACTTTCTTCTCAAATGGTAGCTTGTTTGCCATGCGAGTAATGTATTACAAAACTAAGTTGACTGCAATGAAAATCTTCACTAAAAAGCAAAAAAGCCAAAGGATTACCCCTCTGGCTTTTGCTTGAATCGGGCGCGGTCTGGTGACGGTGGCGGCCTTTACATCCTGCTACCGGGGGTTCAATCCCCCTCGCGTCCAATCAAATTTATGCCGCTTGCGCTGCCTCAAATAAGACGTTCCGCATCCATTCGCTCCTTTGCTGCTTGTGCTTTTTCGCAGCCTTGCGAATGGCCCTGTCCTGTTGCGGCGTCAGTCGCACAGTTGCGACTATGCTCTCGCCGTTGCCTGAGATTGGCGGTCTGCCCATTTTTGGCTTCTTCATGCGACCTCCAGTTCGGTGATCTGAACCGCGTTGATAAGGTGGAAGTTCCCGTCGGAAGTGAACACGTTGATTCGGTCTCCTTTGGGGGAAATCGAAATCGTGTCCGCGCTCGTCACTACCACCTCCCCGCTCGCAAGGTGAATGCTGAAACTTTTGAACGGATTAGATTTAACCAACCTTTTAATGTCTTCAATCATGGAGCAGGCATACTGGTTCAAGTCCAGCCGGACGCACCAAATCAAAGCATTGATGGCAAACCTCTTGTAACCGCGCATTCATTGATGGTCTCGTTTCGTTTCGTTGGGATTCAACGCGTATGAATCCGTCAACAAAACGTATTCGGTTTTGTGACTTATGCAACACATTAGTTGCCTTCGATTTTTCAAATTAAGACACTACCTCACGGCCGCGCAGATTGACAAGCTGCGGAACCAAAGCCGGTTGCAGGAGGTCATCCTCTCCTTGCCAAGGTTCAAAATTGCTTCCGGAATCCGGCTTGAAAGTCCGTTGGAGGCCATGGGGATGTGCGATGCTTTCTCGAAAGAGCGTGCTGATTTCTCCGGAATCACCGATGCGAAGCCGCTCTTCATCGATTTCGCGCTCCAAAAAGCTTGGGTGGACGTTGACGAGGAGGGTAGCGTAGCGGCTGCTTCTACGATTACGGGTACGACCCATGGACGCCACACGAATGCCACTGTATTCAATGCGAATCATCCATTCCTGTTTCTGATCCGGCACAATCCAAGCGGTACTATTCTGTTTCTAGGTCGAGTGACCAATCCTCTGAAATAAGCCGATTCAGCACGACTAACCTGGGTTGATGCTCGAATGACTCGCGTGTGGGAATCAGTTGCCTTTGCGCTCTCCGGGTCCGCGTGGCTGTCATCGCGCCGAGAGGGTGGTGAAAAAACCGCACATCTGGGCTAGATTGAGGCAGCCAGCCAGGCGCCTATGGGTGCTCCAAATCAAAGCCAGACCAGCCACGAACTCACGAGCAGGAACGGTTATGTTTTCCGAACAAATTGAACTGCGCGGGCACATCATTGATTCGTTGATTCTGCCGAAGGTGCTCGACGAAATCCTCGGCCGCGGCGGGAACTTCAGGATCCTGGAGGTCCGGATCGGCCAGGAGCGGACTGATCCGAGCTTTGCCCGCATCGAGGTCTCCGGCCCGTCACCTGAAATCATGGATGACCTCGTCCGCCGGCTGCGTCTGCACGGCGCCGAGCTGGTTTGTGAGGCTGACGTTCAGCTTGCTCCTGCCCCCGCTGAAGGGGTGTTTCCGGAGGACTTCTACGTCACGACCAACCAGCAGACCTTCATCCATTTCAATGGGCGATGGGTCGAGGTCCGGCCCGCGATCATGGACAGTGGAATCGCCGTTGACCGCGGGCCGCAGACTGCCACCGCCCTGAAGTTTTGTGACGTTCGCAAGGGGATGGAATTTGTCGTTGGTCACCGCGGTGTCCGCGTTGTTCCCCATCAGCGTTCCACCGCAAGGACCGATGCGTTCGAATTCATGGCGAGCAACATCTCGAGCGAGAAACCCAAGAGCGCAGTCATTCGGGAGATGGCGGAGGAGTTTCGCAAGGCAAAACGGGCCGGTGGAAAAGTCCTGGTCGTCGGCGGGCCGGCCATCGTTCACACCGGTGCCGGAGAGCATCTGGAGAAATTGATCGCCTGGGGTTACGTGGACCTGCTCTTTGCCGGCAACGCGCTCGCCGCGCACGACATTGAGCACGCGCTCTACGGCACGTCGCTCGGCGTTTATCTGCGCGAAGGGGCGGTGGCCGAGGAAGGGCACGAGAACCATATGCGCGCGATCAATACGATCCGCGCGGCCGGCGGCATCGCGGCGGCCGTGGCCAAAGGCGTCCTCCGCCAGGGCGTGATGTACCAATGTGTGCGCCAGAAAACCGGTTTCGTGCTCGCGGGGTCGATTCGCGACGACGGTCCGTTGCCGGAAGTAATTACCGACGCCCTGGAAGCGCAGCGGGCGATGCGTGCGCAGCTTGTCGGCGTGACCCACGCGCTGATGATGGGCACGATGCTGCACTCTATCGCCGTAGGGAACATGCTGCCGGCGTCCGTCAAAACGATATGCGTCGACATCAACCCGTCGGTGGTCACCAAGCTGGCTGATCGCGGGACGTTTCAGGCCATCGGCCTGGTCACCGATCTGGAGCCGTTCCTGCGCGAGCTGACCGGGTTTGTCGGGGGTCCTGTGAAGGAGGTGAAAGCCGATGCGCCGGTTGCTGCTCTGCCCGCCTGATTATTACGGCATTGAATACGAGATCAATCCCTGGATGCGCCGGACGCGGAATGCAGAACCAGGGCTGGCGTGTGTCCAGTGGAAGGCGTTGTGCGACACGCTCAGGACGCTCGGTTGCCAAATCGATCTGTTGGCGCCCCAGCCGGGTTTGCCGGATCTGGTGTTTACCGCGAACGCAGGGCTGGTAATCGGCCGGCGATTTATTCTCAGCAGCTTCCGCCACAAGGAACGGCGGGGCGAAGAAGGTCATTTCGAGCGTTGGTTTGCCGAGCACGGATTCGAAGTGGTGAAGCTGCCGCCCAAGCTCATTTTTGAAGGCGAAGGCGACGGGCTCTTTTGCGGTGACGTTTTGTTTTGCGGTTACCGGTTCCGCTCGGACATCCAATCGCACTTGTTCCTGACCGAGTTATTGCACAACCTCGTGGTTTCGGTCGAACTGGTGGACGAGCGGTTTTATCATCTCGACACTTGCTTCTGCCCGTTGCCGGATGGCAGCGCGATCTGGTTTCCGGAGGCGTTCGATGGATACGGCCAGCGCGCCATTCGTGAACATTGCGCGTCATTGATCGAAGTTGCGCGCGAGGAAGCGGTTCACTTTGCCTGCAACGCGATCGTGTTGGAGCGCGACATTGTGTTGCCGGACGGTTGTCCAGGGCTCTGCCGTTTACTCGACAAAGCGGGCTATCGCACCCATGAATTGCCGATGAACGAGTTCATCAAGGCCGGCGGCGCGTGCAAATGTCTCGCGCTCCTCGTGCCGGCCAGATAGCGGTCAGACTCGCTTGAGTGACTACATCGGCACCAGTTTGTAAACTTTTCCAGTGCTGCCGGTAATCAAGTTTCGGCCATTCGTCAAAACGTAAAGCTCGCCATCGGCGTCCTGACCAAATGAAACGATGAAGGCGCCGACTTTTTTCGGTGACACTAGTTCGAGCGGTTCCATCGTCCATTTTTTTTCGCCGGGCGAGTTGGGCCGTGTCGCGACGAACAGCGCTCCGTCCGGCAACACGAAATTGCGCGACCAGTCGGCGAAGACGTATTTGCCTTCCAGTTGCGGCAGCGCCTTGCCGCGATAGACGTAGCCGCCGGTGACGCTGATGCCGCGCGCCTCCGGGTCTTTGCGCTGGCCGTTGATATTTTTGTATTCCAAAATCGGATCGAGCAACGGTTCGCCGGACGCGCCGACCTTCGGGCAATTCTCGGGTGGGTGCAGCGCGTCCTTTGGATTGAAGCAATGAAACCCTTCGCGAATGTTCCAACCGTAATTGCCGCCCTTCACGATGATATCCACTTCTTCAAACATCGTCTGGCCGACGTCCCCGGCGAACAGCTCGTGGTTGCCGCCGCGGTCGAACGAAATGCGCCAGGCGTTGCGCATTCCGTAGGCAAAGATTTCCGGACGGCCTTTCTTCCCGTCGGCGAATGGATTGTCCGAAGGAAA
>QHOP01000188.1 GCA_003219345.1 Verrucomicrobiota bacterium | reverse complement strand
GTATCCAGGCCGGCCGCCGTATCGCCGTTGACGAAGCCAGCGTACGTGGCCGTCAGCGCCGGCATGGCCGCGCCGTAAACTTTGCTCTTGTTCTGCGCGGTGACGGTCAGAGGCGCCTTGAGCACGTCGAGCAACACCGTCGCTGTGGCTGGACTGAAGTTCGCCCTGTCGTTCGGTGTGAAAGTCACCGACAGGGTTTGACCGTTGCCGGCGTTCAAGACGGTTCCAGCGGGCGGATTATACGCAAACGTCCCCGCGGTGTTGGCCGTGGCGTTCAATTGCGCGCCGCTGAGCGCTGTTCCGTACGTGATCGAGCCAGGATTAGCCCAGGTCACGGTCGCCGGAACGGCTGCTCCCGCGTCGTCGAGTTGTCGGAGGAAGGCGACGAGGTTGGCCAGGTCGGTTGCACTGAGGACAACGCCACTGTGGGCGGAAACCGCTTGCTCCAAAGTGCTCGCCGACCCGTCATGAAGGTACGGCGCAGTCCGCCAAAGTCCCAACAGGGTCGGCGTGTCGAGTCCGGTCAAGGGAGCGCCTAATCGCCCTCCACTGGACGGTTTGAGCGTTCCGACGTCATGGAAAACATTTAACGCGCTGTCTGTAAATTGAGAACCGGCGTGGCACTGGGCACAGTTCATCGTCTGGAACACGGCCCGACCGGCCGTGGCGGCGCTGGTCATCGTGCCGTCGGCGTTCCGGTCCGGGCTGTCGCCATTCGCGGTCAGGGAACTGACGTAGGCGGCGAGCGCGTCGAGATCCGCGCTCAATCCCGTCTTGCTGTCGCCCAGCGGCTGTGATCGCGTGCCGGCATGAAAGTCGGCGTCGCTCATCAATCCCAGGCCGCCGGCGAAATTCCTGATTTGACCTTCGAAGTCCTGGACCTCGTCGAAGTTGCCGGTCCAGTGGAGCGGTCCCTGGGCCGTGCCGCCGTGACCTCGGAGCGTGATGGTATTGCGCAACCCTTCCCCGAACTGGGTGAAATCCCAGACGCGACCATCCTGCCCGCCGTCGTTGTGGCAGGCAGCACAACTGATGTACTGCTGAAGAGCCAAGCGATTGTCGCGCGCATCGTAGAATAACTGTTTCCCGTTCAGCACCTGGGGCGTGAGTTTCTCCGTCGTCACGCAGTTCATCACCGTGGGCGCAGGCGGTGCAGTGTCGGAACCGTTCGCCAGCGCGTTGAGGTCGTGGATGGTAACGGTACGGTCCATGAAATTGTGGACGAAGAGCGTGCGGCCATCCGGCGAAAGGACCAGGGCCTGCGGGGCGCGGCCAGCGGCGAATCGCAGGATTTCCTGTTTCGCCCAAGCGTCGGCCACGGCCACCTCGCGGCTGCCTTCGAGCGCGGTGAACAGGAAATTGCCCTTCGGATCGAAGGTCGAGGCGCTGGCGATGCCGGCGTTGTCGAAGTCAATGCGGCCGGCGATATCCTCGGAAAGGCTGGCCATGTCAATGCGTGAGGCGATGCTGCGCAGGGCCATGTCATGCGTCAGCGTGCCGCCATTGCGCAGCGTGCCGCGCTTGATGTTGTCCTGCTTGGAGGGCACCCAGGCGCTCCGGCCGTCGGGCGATATGACCGCCGCGCCGAGGTAGTTGGGAATACCCTTGGCAGAGTTCGACGTGTCGGGCTGCTCGCTGTGCTCGAGGACAACCGATTTATCCACCGTGAAGGCCCCGGCGTTGATGGCCAACACTTCACCACCGTATTTGACTCCGTTTACCGTGGTCTGCGGGCTCGCCGTTTCTTCGCCAGGGACCCGCGGCGTTACGAAACGCGTGGCCAGAATCACCGCCCCGTCGGCGCTAACGGACAAGTGCCGGACGTGGAGGCCGACCCCCAGTGATGCCAACGTGGCGCCATTGGCGGGGTTCAGCTTGAGAATTCTGCCGGCGTCTTCCAGCGCGACGTAGGCGTTCGCCCCGGTCGGATCGAAGACGACACCATACGGACGCGACCCGCGCGGCAGATTCACGGTCTGCGAGACCGCGTAGTTCGAAGCGAGGATGGTGATTGTCGAGGAACCCGCGTTGGCCACCCACACCCGGCCGTCCGGACCTATGGCGAGGGTGCGGGGCGCGCGGCCCACGTTTACTTCGGCCAGCCTCGCGCGCGTCACGGCGTCGAAGACCGCGACGCTGTCGTTGTCCGGGTTGACGACCCAGAGTCGGTCGTTGGCGCCAGAACGGTCTTCGTAAGCGATGCTGGACGACGCGGTCGGCCGGTTTGCCGTCGGCGGCGCATAGACGGCCTGGCGGTAGCTGCTGGTCACTTCGCGCCCGGTGTCGTCGCGCACGGTGACCGTGACGAGGTAACGGCCTGGATTGGAGAACGGGTGCGAGGTCGAAGGCGAGCTGGAGAAACTCGTGTCCGGCGAACCGTCTCCAAAGTTCCAGCGAAATTGCGGATTTGATCCGCCCGAGGCCTGGGCGGTCAGTGAGACGGTCGTGCCGGCTGGGACCGCCGCCCCAGCCAACGGCTGAACCGTCAACACGCTGTTAATGGTCCAGGTGAAACTCGTGTTCACCGGCAACGTATTGCCGTCGGTCACCGTCACGGTCGGTGAAAAAACTCCGGCGACAGTCGGCGTGCCTGAAATCAGCCCGGAGGCCGGGTTGATGGAAAGGCCCGTCGGCAAGCCCGAGGCACTCCAGGTCAGCAAATCCCCATTAGGATCCGTCGCCTGCATCTGTTGGGTGACTGAGGCGCCGACGACAGTGGTTTTATCACCAGGGGCAGTTATCACCGGCTGTGCCGGAAGCGCAAACGCATTAAGCGTGAGGCTCCAGGTTTCGATGTCGTGATTATTGAAAAGGCCTCCGGTCGCGCCCGTGAACCCGAACCATGCTTGCCCACCGACCAGTGCGGGAAGGTCAATACTCGCCGTCAGCACAGGATTGGCTGGGCGCTGCGATACAATTCCCTGGGCGGCATAAACCCGAAGTTCATTCGCGGGACCATCATACTCGACCCAAACGGTGTGACTCTGCCCATCTTCCAAATCCCAACCCGGGGTGAAGGTCGCCAGGTGGGCCACCACATTGCCATTGCTCAGGATGCCGATGTGATTCGCATTCGGGTCGCCAGGACCCTGATAGTTGTCAATCTCAACGGCCACACTTTTGCCAATGCCATCATAGCCAAGACCGCCACCGACAAGACCGAGGGATGTGGCGCCGTTTCCCTGGATCACGAACGTCAATCCGTCCGCGCCATCCGCGCTGCCATGAATCCGGAAAACGAACCGGGTGTTCATCGAAGAGTTCGGGCCAATGGCGACCGGGCTGGACAGGAACGCGGACCCGACCTGATTCGCCAGATTCGGCGCAAGCCGCAGCACCCCTCCGGTGATTGCGGCGTTGCCGTTCAATGTCAGGCCGCTGGCGCCGGTAAAGTTCGGGAAATTCTGACTGAACGTCTGCGGCTGGATGGTCCAGGTAAAATCTTTGAAATCTGAGGCGTTGCCGTTGCTCAGCGTGACTCGCACTGAAGAAGTGCCCGTCGCCGTCGGAGTACCCGTGATTCGTCCGGTGGCCCCGGCGATGGAAAGGCCCGCCGGCAACCCTGTGGCCGACCACGTAAGGACACTGCCCGTTGGTCCGCTGCCGATCATCTGCAAGGAGACAGACTGGCCGACATACGATGCCTGATTGCCTGGAGCCACGACGCTCACGGAAGTGGTCGCGTCCACCAAGATGATCTTCGCGACGGAATGGACCCCCACCGCGTCAAGGCCGAAGAGCATCCAGTACCCCGGCGTCATGACGTTCAGGCTGGGATGAGCCGTAATTTGATAGTTGCCAGATGAGGTTTCGGTGAACGGGAGGGACAGGTAACGCAAGTCGGTGTTCACACAGTGGGTGATGGCCGACATCTTGATAAAGGCAAACTTCCGCAATCCAGGCGTGCCGGAAACGATGAATCTGGTTCCCACGCCAATCGATGGCGGGGCCGTGTTCAGCACCGGCCTGGCCGCAAGGCTCCCATCGGGATTGAACAAATTGGGAGGAGTGAAAAGTTGAGCGTCACGATGGTCAGCGGAGTTTCCGCCCAAACCGCCGCCGGCGGAAAGGATTCGGCCATCCGGCAACAGCAACGCGAGCGAATGGTAATTGCGCGGTACCGACGCATCGGCGGCAGCTCGCCACTGGCCGGTCGCCGGGTTCCAGATTTCCGGAGTGAAAATGGAACCGGTGTCGTTGAATTTGAGCCCGGAAGTGTTTCCGCCGATCACCATGACCTGGCCGTTGGGTAACACGACCGCGTTGGCGAATTGCCGGGCGAAAGCCATCGAAGCCGTCGGTGTCACGACCGACGTGCCACTGCGCACATCGACGGTGTAGGCGAGGGTACTGCTGGTGCCCGTGGTGGTGTCATTGGGATTGGCGGTGGTATTGGCTCCGCCGCCCGCCACCAGGATCCTGCCTTCATCGTACATCACCCAGGACCCTTCCTTGGGATAGTGGCTTCCGGGAACGGTGGTGCCGGTGTTGCTCATGGCCCCGCTGCCGTCCGGAACCACCCAGTGCATCGTGTCGGTCGGGCCGAAATGAATGAGCCGACCATCCGGCGCCAGCAAGAGGAACGGATGCCAGATGTTGATGTAGCCGGGCTCGCTGGTGACCAGATTCCAGTTTATGCCGGTCAGCCGGCTCCATCCGCTCGCTGCATCCCAGCGTTCCGCGGTGCCCGAACCGCCGCTGCCGCTCACCGTCCAAACCCGGCCGCTGGGCAGAGCGACACTGGTATTGTACCAGCGCGGATCGTTCATGTCCGGTGTCCTCGTCCAGGTGTTATTTCTCCAATCGAACAGGCTCGAGCGCACGGTGGTGCTCCGCCCCCCGTTCACCAGGACACGCCCATCGGGCAAGGTGACCAGCGCGCCGCAGAACATATCGTGAGAGGGGTTATTGTATTCGACAAACTGTCCAGTGGCTGGATTCCAGGTGGCCGCATACGTAAACTCCGGGCCGGCAGGGAAAGTTGTGCGCTGGTTGGATGCGAACGTCAGCACCCGACCATCAGGCAATGCCGCCGCGGAAACCGGAATGTGCGGAGTCCACGCGACCACGGCGCTCCAATCGCCGAGCGTGATCCGGTCGGTCGGTGCGACGGCCGCCGCCGCCATCGGCGGGCGTGCCGCCGGGAGGAGCGCCGCCGCTTCCGCCGCGAAGGTGTCTGCCTGCACATGAGGGTCGAGGTCAGCGCGTGCGACGGGCGGCAGACCTGTTAGCAGAACCATGCCGCTCAAGACGGCGACCGCGACCGGAGTGGTTTTGAGATGGCGAGTACGCATAGGTTTATTGGGTTTGGGAGAATTGATGAACCGGGTTGACCGTAGTAACCAACTGTTCGTCTGTGAGAGTCTTGAGAAAGGCGACGAGAGCCGCTTTGTCGTCCGCACTCAATCCAAGACCCGATTCAGGATGCTTGGCCAGGTTCGGATCGAGAGTTTGGGACCGGTGCAGCCTGCCGTTGTAATGCTCCACCACTTCTTCAAGGGTGGCGAACCGTCCGTCATGCATATACGGCGCCGTCAACGCCACGTTCCGCAACGTCGGCACTTTGAATTTGGCCCGGTCCGTTTCCATCCCGGTCACCTCCATCCGCCCCAGATCGCCGTTGCGTTAGGCCGCGCGCGGGATCGTACTCGGTGATGAACAACTGGAGTCCCTGCTGTTCCTGGGGAGTTAACTGAGCCAGCTTGCGTGCCGCCCGGTCAAACTTAGACTCCTGCGAGAGCAGGGTGAGAAGGAATTGCTCCAGCGCGAGAGCCATGCGGTTTGTCGTGATGCCGGCCGTGCCGAAGGCGGCTTTGAAGTGCGCGGGGTATTGGCGGTCAGCCTCGAGTTTTGCCAGCGCACCCTGCAGAGTTTCATTCATCTCATGCGCATCCTGGATGGGGAGCAGCACTTGTTCGCGAAGCGATTTTGCCCGCCCGTCCCAGAAGAACTCGCGCGCCCAGGCCAGGTTCACCAAAGACATTGCGTTCCGCCGACCCGCTTGCCCGCTGGTGCCGAGACTATGGCCTTGGCCGTCCGTGAACGCTTTTGCAGGGTCGTGACAGGAGGCGCACGACTGGGCGTTGTTCCGGGAAAGCCTGGGTTCGTTGAAAAGCCGCCGGCCCAATTCAACTCCTTCAACCGTCAACGGGTTGTCCTCGGGCAATTTCACCTTGGGCAACCGTTCCGAAATGGACAGCCGGAGAGGTGTGACACCCGCGGGCAATGCCTTGGTCTGCGATTGAACCAAATCGACCGTTTGGTAGAGATCGGTCTGAACCGTTTTCACCCGAAATGACCGCGTCACCCGATCCTTCAAGGCGGCCGCCAGTGAATCGCCTTTGCGCGAGTGAGTGGACGAGGATTCGCGCACCGCATCGCCCGCCACCAGGATTTTGGCCACATCCATTCCCAAACGAATCGTTGTGGGCCGGCCGCCGGAGAACGTAACCGGCAATTCCACCGTCATCGGTTTTTCCGCGCCAGCCAGGTGATAGGAAAATCCACTGCTCTTTCCCTCCGCTGGTGTCCAGTGCCCTTCCAGCGCCAAAAACACGTAACCGGATCGCCAACCCCAGTGCAAATCACAGACACTCGGATTAAGCGGATGGTCGGCGGGCCACTCCTGTGGGTCGCTGGCGTCGGTCTCCGCGTCCAAGCCCACCTGGAAACGGATCGCTTGAAATTCCTCCGCCGGCAGACCGTCCGCCCTGGCGGTAAGACGCCGCTTCTCCGCGGAGAAATAGACGTGCCATCGGTCCGATTCCAGCCAGCTTCCATCCGCGCGCTGAAGGGCCAGTCGGGAAAGCAATCCATCGACGCGACTGAGGGACATCCCGCCGATTCGTCCGGTCGGGAGTGTTTGTCCGAGCACGATCGGACTTCCCTCCCACTCCGGTTCGATCTCCAATCGCAGCTCCTGGCCAGACAGCCGCGCAGCGAAAGCCAGCCAGCCGAGCGCGACGCCGAACCCCAGCCAGTTCTTCAACGAGCTGCCGCAAAACCTGGCCATCGTTGCGGCCACCTGATCCGAGCGCGCTCTTCCATGCAACTGGAGATGGAATTGTCCCAGAGGAGAATTCGTTCCCGTGCTGGCAGTCCGTTTCTCCCGCTGCGAACCATATGCGCTGTCTCCGTACACACGCGATCCACAAATTGAGTTTGAGCCGGCAGTAGTCAGCTTATCCTGCGCCAGGAAGGCAATCTGAAGGCATGGCCTTGGCACTCAGCAGGTTGGTTCATCGGCGACTCGAGTCGGCACTCCGACGATGAAGTCTGCCGGCAATGCAATTGCATTGAAACAGCACTGACCCGCGATTGGTAGTCACCACCAGGCTCAACCGAAAGTTCGGACGATGACCGCGAGTCAGATAACGGGGCGCAACTCGACGACATCACCACCAAGCTGATGTGACGCACGTATTCCCCTCACCCGGTTCCGCGCTGCGGGACCACCCTCTCCCCATCGGATGGGGAGAGGGGCAGGGTGAGGGGTCTTCGAAAATCTTGCAGACCGGACTCGATAGGGTGGTAGTGCGCAAAGTTGCGCTCCACCTGCCGCAGCTATCTGCGCCCGTCGTACCAGAGGGTGCACTCGGCGCGGTCTTTGAGATTCTTACCCCGATGCCGGAGCGTCCTCAACAACATACCCAAATGCTCTCGCAAGGAATAGAGATGCGCTTTGCGGGCCGACGTGATCACTGGATGACGATGCAAAATAATCAATTTCTTCCCGCGCTCTCGCGCCTGCTTCTTTAGCCGTTCGCTGAATTCGATTTCTTCGGCGGCGTAAAGCTCCTCGCTGAATCCGCCAAGCTCGTGGAACGCTTTTGTTTCGCAGAAAATAAACGAACCGGCCGCCCAACCTTTTAGCCGGCTGATCACGTTCCATACGGGCGTGAAGAATTTCGTCCAGCCGACCGCGTGGTCCATTTTGACCACCGCCCCGCCGCCCAGGTGCTTGCCGCTCCGGATCGCAGCCGACAGGTCCGCGAACAGCTCTCGGCTTGGATAGGAGTCCGCGTCAACGAACACGAGCCAGTCGCCCTTGGCCGCCGACGCGCCCCGGTTGCGCGCCCGTGAAATCTGGTTCACCGGCTCGAAGACAACGATGGCGCCGGATGCGCGCGCCTTTTCGGCGGTGCGATCTGTTGAGTTATTGTCGCAGACGATAATTTCGCTTTCCCAGCCCGTGGCGGCAAAGGCGTCGGTCGCCGCTTTGATTTTGCGCAGCGAGCGGGCGATGAACTTTTCCTCGTTGAACGCCGGGATGATGACCGAGATTTTCATGATGCCTTCGCTAACGAATGACCGTCCGAAAGTCAAAGACCAATCCAAAGGCAAAACCTCACGCCGAATTCACGTTCTTGTTAACATAAATAAATGCCCCGCGTTCGCACGCGGGGCGACTGCGGCCCAGCGTCGCAAAGGGCGAGATGGTCGGGGCTGACGTAGCTGCCGCGCCTCAGGAGATAAGGGGTGTTTTGTTGGATGTCGGCCATTTGAATTTCAAATCTGGGATTTCAAATTCAGAATTTCAAATTTCAAACAGCCGACGTCAAGTTGGATGGGATATGAGGATGCTGTATGCCGGGCATGAAGGCTGCCAAAAAACAATCAAATAAGAAGCGCGGGCCGAAACCGGGTATTCTAAAGCTTAACGGAAATTGGAAGGGCCTATTTGCTAGGCAGGTCCAGAAGTCTGAATCCCGATGGCGGTTTCACCTCCAACTTAATTTTGAAAGCTGTCATATCATCATTGAGTACGGTAAACTTGATATCCGCATTCTTGGTAAATAATTCAAAGAATGAATCCCTTTTTAAATTGAGGAGAATGCAGTTTCGACTGCCGTCGAGTTCCATTTTCAATGCTGCGCCTTGAACGCGTATCGGATTATCAATTTCAATCAGATACTTTGAGTTTGCTGGCTTTTTCATCCCTAAGCCATCTCCGCTAAGAAAAATCTCCTGAATATAACCACCATTTTGGGGCCGTAGATCTCCAAGCTTAAACTCCATACATTTTTCACCCGGACAAGGGCCGAGTGAAATGGTAGCTCCCTTCTCTCTTAATAAGGAGAATGTCCTTGTCAGTAATGGCTCTGGTGTTGCTTTTCGGCGTTCCAATTCGTCAAACAGGTCCGGAAGACTGAAATTATTTGACGGCGCATTTCCGATATTAAATGTGGCATTCTGCGCGTTGATCTGCGTTCCAACGGGAGCCTTAATCGGCGCGTTAATCGTCATAGGAGGCTTTGCCCTATCCTCCTCTTTTTCCGCCAATTTAACCTTCGCCCAAAACAGCCAATAGCCTAATGCCAGCCAACCCAATGAAAATCCTATTTTGATTAAAAGTGACATTCCTGCTAATTGATTTTTCCATTCCAAAAGGTTGGGCATTCATAATTCATGGCCAGAACCTCAATTTGCGTCAACGCCATACTCTCGAAATTGTTTCAGCTCGCGACGTTGGATTTGAGCTGTCCCGCGACAGACGGAGCCTATCGATTCGTTGTCAAATTGAACAAATGAGCTGAAAATCAAATCGAACTGAAGCAGAGTTACCTTTGATGAATTATGGCCAACGCAACAACTGAATCCTCCCGGCCGGCGAAGCGCCGGTCCTGGAAACGCAAACTGGCGCCGTTTTGCGTCGGACTTCTGCTGCTCCTGGTCGCCCTTTACTTCGTCGCCACCAGCGCGCCCTTTTTCAAAGCCGCCATCCTGCCGCGCGTCGGCAAAGCGCTGAACGCCGAGGTCACGGTCGGCGACGCCTCCCTCAGTCCGTTTTCCCAGGTCGTCCTGCGCCAGCTCAAAATCAAAACCACCGGCGCCGAGCCGCTCCTTCAGGCGGACGAAGTGCGGCTCCGTTACAGTCTCTGGAGTATCGTCGGCGGCAACATCAAAGTGGATGAGGTCACGCTCGACTCGCCCACGATTCAAATCGTTCAAAATGCCGACGGAACCAGCAACCTCGACCCGTTGGTGGGCAAAGAGGAAAAACCCGCCGCGAAACCGCCGGCCAAACCTTCGAAACCGCTGCGGCTCGATGTGAAAAACGTGACGCTCAAAAACGTCAGCTTGCGCGCGGTGCAGAACTTCAAGGACGTCGGGCGCCAAACTATCGAGCTGTCGGACATCAACATCGGGCTCGACGAGTTGAAGAACGGCGGTTCGGGCAAATTGACCCTGGCCGCGGCCATGAAAATGGAGCGCACCCAAACCAACGCTCATGACTCACTTCAGGCCAGGGGTTCCGGAGCGCTGGAGTTCGCCCTCGGCCCGGACCTCATGCCGCAGTTCGTCCGAGGAAAAGTCAGACACGAGATTGTGAAGGGAGACGGATCGTTCGCAGGCTTTGCCGGCGAACGCAGCGAACTCGACTGCGATGTCACGCCCACCGAGGTGAAAAATCTTTCGGTCAGTTTCTTCCAGTCCGACAAACCGCTCGGCGCGCTGCGCATCACTGGCCCGTTCGACCTCAATAAGCTCGAGGGCCATTTGAAGCTCGAAGTGCAGTCGATTGACCGGCAGGTGCTCAATCTCGCCGGCGCGACGCGCGGTTGGGATTTCAGCAACTCGACGCTCAACGCCACCAACCTGATCGACATCGCTCAGCGCGGTTCCGTCATTGCCGCGAATGGAAAACTCATGGGTCGCCAACTCGGCATCAAACAAGGCAATCAGTTCACGCCAACGCTGGATTTGGATTTCGACTACGAGGTCACGGTCAACCTCAACGACAAAACCGCACTCATCCAAAAGCTGAACCTGCTGGGCAAACAGGGGCCAGGCGACCTGCTGCGCGCGGCGTTGGACCGCCCGATGAACCTGGCCTGGGGCGCGCTCCAGCCCGGGTTCAAGGAATCGTCACTGCAATTGGCTATCAACAAACTGAATCTGGCCGACTGGCAGGTTTTTCTCGGAGATCTCCCCGTCACCGGCAAGGTAGACGCCCAACTCAACCTGTTGGCGCAACAGGATGGCAAAAAATTGCAGGCCGATTTGACGGCCAAGGTCCAGGAATTGAACGCGCAGTTTGGCGCGAACAAGATTGAGCGCGCCAACATTCAGCTCCAACTCACCGGGCGGATGGATGATTTCAAGAATGCAACGTTGGAAAAATATTCACTCGCCTTCGGCCAGGGGAGCCAGCCGACGCTCACCGCCAACGGTTCCGCCAGTTATGCGTTTGACAGCGGCGACCTGAGCGCGCAAGTAACCCTGGAGGCATCCCTGCCCGCGCTGCTCAAGCAGGTCGTCGTCCCGCAGCTCAACGCTTCGGCAGGAACTGTCAAATTGACTGCGCTGGCCCTGCGAAAGGGCCAGGAAACGAGCGCCTCGGGCAACGCGGTGTTGGGCGATTTCTCCGGCCGCTGCGGCGATGATCAGTTCCAGAATTACCAGACGACGTTCGACTTCGATGTCGGCGTCAAAGACCAGGTGGCCCAGCTTCGACGCGTCGCGCTGGCCGTGCGGCAGGGCCTTGAATCGGGCGGCAGTTTCGACCTCGGAGGCAGATACGACCTCACGAAGCAAACGGGCGAGTTCAATTTCACCGCCGCGGACTTCAATCAGAATGCGCTCCGTCCATTTCTCGCGCCGGCGCTGGCGCCGAACAAACTCGTTTCCCTTTCTCTGAACGG
>QHOP01000629.1 GCA_003219345.1 Verrucomicrobiota bacterium | reverse complement strand
ACACCGTCGCCAATCCGAGGCCGGTCCCTTTGCCAACGCCTTTGGTCGTGAAGAACGGCTCGAAAATGCGCGCCTGGACCTCCGGCGTCATGCCGCAGCCGGTATCGCGCACGCTCAGGCAAACGAAATCACCCGCTCGCGCTTCGGACTGCCCTGGCGTGTGGCTGGATTCCATCACGACTGCGTCAGTGCTGATCGTCAGTTGGCCACCCTTGGGCATGGCGTCGCGAGCGTTGACCACCAGATTCATCAGCACCTGCTCCATCATGGAGTGGTCGGCCTGGACGCGCGGCAGGTTTGGGGAAAATTTACGCTCCAGCTTTATGTCTTCGCCGATGAGACGGACAAGCATTTTGGCCATGTCGCCGATCACGTCATTCAGGTTGAGTGAACGGACTTGCATGTCCCTTTTGCGACTGAAGGTCAGCAGTTGCCGGGTCAGATTGGCGGCCCGCTCGCCGGCCAAATGAACCTGCTCGATTTGTTCCCTGGCCTCCGCGCCCAGCTCTTCGGTGTCCCTTAACAAGTTGGCAAAACCCATGATTACGGCCAGGAGATTGTTGAAATCGTGCGCCACGCCTCCGGCGAGCTGACCGAAGGCCTCCATCTTCTGGGCCTGGCGAAACTGCGCTTCCAATTGTTTGCGTTCGGCGATTTCGGCCTGCAGTTCCGCGGTGCGTGCGCCGACGATTTTCTCCAGATCATTCAGCTTGTTTTTGGATTCCTGCAACAAGCGCCACTTCTCCGTCAGCGCCTGCGCCAACTGCTGGGCTTCAATCGGGTCAAACGGCTTCTTGAGAATCACCAATCGGTCGGAATGTCCCACGGTCGCCAGCATGTCGTTCCACGAGTAATCCGAATACGCCGAGCAAATCACCACCTGCAGATCGGGGTCCACCTCCCAGATTTTCGCGACCGCCTCGACTCCGTCCCATCCAGGAGGCATCCGCACGTCGATGAACGCCGTCGCATAAGGCTTCCCGGCGGCCAGTGCCTGTCTCGCCATTTCAACTCCCGCCTGACCTTGAAAAGCGCAGTCGATGTCGAAGTGGATCGGATCGGGAACACGGGCCGTTTTATCAAACAAGACCCTCTCAAAGCTCTCCAGGTTGTTGTCCGTCAAATCGGGCGGACAAAGGATTTTACGAAAATCATCGTGAATCGCGCGGTTGTCGTCGATCACGAGGATGCGCCGGTTTTTCTGACACGTCGTCTCGCTCATGGCAAAGCTCCTTCAAATTGTTCAACGGCTTCGAGCGATGGCGTCGGGGTGATCCGTGGTTCCTCAACCAATCGCGCCGCCGATCGCTTCAACGCGGAGATCAGCTCCTTTTCGTCAATCGGCTTGGAGCAAGATTTTTGCCGGCTTCCAGTTCGCGAATTTTTCGCGTGGCTTCATAACCGTCCATGTCCGGCATCTGGCAATCCATGAGAATGATTCGATACGCGCCGCGTTGCCAGGCCTCGACGGCTTCCGCGCCGTTGTTCACCGCACGCACCTGGTAGCCGAGCTTTTGGAGCTGTAGTACCGCCACGAACTGGTTGACGCGATTGTCTTCGGCGAGAAGGATGCGAAGGCCCTGGGGCGTCTCGCCGTTCAACTTGGGACATGCATGGGGACCATGAACCTGAACGTCTTGGTCGGGCACGGTCTCCGCACCGCGCCGCACTTCGGCGGGCTGAGGACAGCCCGCCCTACCCTCTGGTTCGGGGAAAGCTTCAGGCGCGGCGGGCAACGCGCGGACGCCCGGGCCGGATTCATTGACAGCTTTGCCCAGTCGAACCGTGAACCAAAACGTCGAACCCGCGCCCAACACGCTGCTCAGGCCGATGCTGCCGCCCATCAGCTCGACGAGTTTGCGGCAGATGGCCAATCCCAAACCGGTGCCTCCGTATTTGCGGGTGGTGGACGCATCGGCCTGCGTGAACGATTGGAACAGCTTTTTCTGTGTTTCCTCCGCAATGCCGATGCCGCTATCGCGGACTGAGCAGCGCAACTGAACGTCGTCGTCCGTCTCGCTGAGCTGAGAGATTTCCAGAAACACGCTGCCCTGATCCGTAAATTTGACCGCGTTACTGAGCAGATTGAGCAGGATTTGTCGCAACCGCGAAGGGTCGCCCGCCAGCCGCGGGCGCACACCCGGCCGGATCAGGCAGACCAACTTAAGCCCTTTGTCTTTCGCGCGCGTCGCCAGCAGTTCGAGAGAATGTTCAACCATCTCGCGCACGTCAAAGCTGACTTTTTCAAAGTTCAATTTGCCCGCCTCGATCTTGGAGAAATCGAGAATGTCGTTGATGATGCTCAACAGCGCGTCGCCACTGGTCTTGACCGTGAGGGCGAACTCGCGTTGAGCGGCGGTCAACGGGGTGTCG
>QHOP01000187.1 GCA_003219345.1 Verrucomicrobiota bacterium | reverse complement strand
GGCGAACTCCACGTTGTGGCCGTAGGACAGGCCTGCGCTCTTCGGATCAGTCACCTCTTTCCAGTCGGGCTGACGGTGGAAACAGGATTTGCCGGCGTCCTTGGGATAAAAATAGGCGGCGTTCAAACGCAGGCACTCTTCCAATGAACGCTTGATCTCGTCGTCGAGTGTGACCTCGTAAAGTTCGATCAGCGCCTCCATGAGATGCAGATGCGTGTTGGCGCTCTTGTAGCCCGCCACCTCCACTATCGCCTCCGGGTCCGGTTTCATGATCGGCGTCCAATCGCGAGTGAAATGCTCGAACCAACCGCTGTTCTTCGCGTCGTGCGCGTGCTTTTGCACTTCGTGATAAAGGTCAATCGCCCGGCGCAAGGATTCCTTGTCACCGCTCGCGCGGTAGTATTCGACCAGCGCGTAGATGACGAAAGATTCGCCGTAGAGAATTTTGCGATCGTTGAGCACCTTGCCGGTGAGATCGGTTGTCCAGAAATAACCGCCGTTTTTCCTGTCGAGGAAGTGCTGCATCAGAAAGCGGTAACCGTGTTCCGCCGCTTTGAGATAGCTGTGGTTCTCGTCGCCGAAACCCTTGAGATGCACGCGTGAGAAGGTCCAGATGAGCCGGCTTTGCGTGACGATTTGTTTTTCCGTGGCGGGGCGCTGGTTTTGAACGTCATCGGCGAGCACATAGCCGCCGTTGGTCTTGTCGAGGGTCGTGTCGAACCAATAGGGCAGTATTTTCTCGGTCAGGTCCTCCCGCATGTCGGCGGCGTAGTTGGACAATTCTCTGGCAAGGACCGAACCCGACGCCAGCAGGATCAGCGCGAAGATGCCCACCAATGCGCGTTGTGACCGGAAGACACCAAGCGACGCAGGAGATGGGTTAACGGTTTTCATGGCGCAAAGCGTTCCATTTCTTTCGTCGGGCATCAAGACCGTTTCGGTGCGGTGAAGCAAGGAAACGAGAAGGCGGATATAATGAGTCCGCGGCTACGAGGTTTCATAGGAAGCCTCCTTTCGCTTTTGCGCATACATCGGGACCATGAAAGCGCCCCCTCACCCGCCCTTCGGGCACCCTCTCCCCCTCGGAGGGGGAGAGGGCGGGGTGAGGGGGCGGTTCATGGAGAGGGAACACCTCCAAAATTCGGACGTGAATCGGAGCCATGAACCCACCCCCAACCCCTCCGAAGGAGGGGAGTCCACGTCGGGGCACGCTGGCCGAGTTCCCCTCCTGGGAGGGGCCAGGGGTGGGGCGGTTCATGGAAAGCCTCGGCCCACCTTATGAAACCTGTTCTATCGTGCATGTTTAAATATTGACTCAATTCGACGGCACGCAAGCTCGCGGATCAACCCGCGCTTTCCTGGAAGAGCCGAAGCGCCTTCGCGTAGTCCTCCGGTGTGTCCATGTCGAAATCAAGTCCGGGATCGTCCATTTCGCGCAGCTCCACGGCGGATGCGTTATTTTGCAGAAATTGTTTCAGTGTCTCTTCACGCGAATCTTTCAGTTGCCCGAAGATCGCTTTCGGCAAAACCACGGGATGTCGCGGCCGACCGCGCCGGCCCGGCTGGCAAATTTTCTGCGGATGCGCCACCGCCAAACCCAGCAATGTCCGCAGCGTTTCAAGACGCAAATGCGGCTGATCGCCCAGAACAATAACCCAATGAGTCAACGCCGAATTCCATTCGACCCACGCTGCCGCGCATTGAATGGAACTGAACATGCCGCGCTCCGGTTGCGGATTCGTGATGCGATTTGCGACGGGGAAACCGAGCCGGTCCAGTTCGCCCCCGATGGCTTTGTCGCCCACGCCGTGCGCCGCCGCGATTTGTTTAGCGCCCAGCGTCTGCCATTGCCCGATCAAATATCCAAGCACGGACGTGTCTCCCCACGGCAAAAGCAGTTTCGGTTTGCCCATCCGCGACGACGCTCCCGCTGCAAGAATAATGACACCGCAGGCAATCATGGAAGTCACATCGTTTCGTGGCGCTGGTGACAAGACATGTGGCTACAATTTAGCCCGGGTGAAGACGAATGAAAACAACGAACCACAAACCACTGACAACCGACAACCGGCCACTGGCCACTGGCCACGAACAATCAAACCATTTTCTTTTTCAGCTTCGCGCCCTCTCGTTTCAACAGCCGTGAGACACGGTGCCTAGCCATATAGACCGACGCCACGCTCACCTGCATCGTCCGCGCCGTGTCCCGGACGGACAGATTCTGCAGCACGTGCAGATCAAACATCTGAAATTGCCTGGGACTGACCTTGCTCTTGACCTGCTCCAGCGCCGCCGCCATCAGGTTCTTTTCCCATTCCTCATTCCACACGGTTTCCAATCGGACGCCCGCCGGATCAGGAACGCGATTTATTGGGTCCGATAATCCTGTGTCGTCCGTGCGTAGGGTAGGCGTCCCGCCTGCCTCTGCTGCCGCCGAAAGGCTACACTCCTGTCCGGCTTTCTGCCGTTTCCGGAACTGATCGGCAATGCGCCAACGCGTCGTATGCATCAGCCAGGCGCTGAACGAACCCCGCGTCGGATCGGCTTTGAACTCCGAAATCTTTTTGGCTACGGCGATCACTGTTTCCTGCACCACCTCCTGCGCTTCCGTGTCGGTGAGCCCGGCTTTGACTGCGACGTTGTAGATCAATCGCCAGTAGGTATCGAAGAAATCCTGCCAACTCACCTGGTCGCCCCAGTCTTTGAGGCGATTGAGCAGACTGTGCCGCGTGGGGATTGGGTCGAACGATTTGTCCGTCATGCTCGGCGGTGCCGGTGGTGAAACGGCTGCACAAGCTATACACGAAAGCGCCAGCGGACTTCTAACAGAGAAATTCAAGGCGTTGTAGCAGCCGACGTAAGGAGGCTCTGACTTCATCGGAAGAGCCTTTGAGCATCCGGCCGACGATAGTCAGAGCCTCACCACGTCGGCTGGTACGCTTCGTCAATCACGTTCTGGGTAAAAATTTTGCCTCCAGCAGTTCGGCGTCGGCCTCAATCATTTCCTGGCATGGAGCCATAGGCTTTGGCGGCGAGTTCGGGGCCGAGCCACAGGTCAGCCAAACGGCGGCGGAGCCGCACCGGCGAATCATTTGGATGGCGCTCGCGCAGTCCCTTCCATGCGAGTGCGCGCGCGGTGCGATTGGAGCTGAGCACCATGGCGATCTTGCGGTTGGGCGAGGCGCCCCGCAGCAATTCGATCAGCACCCGTTCCGCATCAGGGTGGGTGTCTTGTTTGCATGAAGTAGAGCTCGATTCAAAGCACTCCGCATGGGAAGCGCGGCGGCGTGAAACTGAGTCGGCTGGCGGTCGGCGACCAACGACGGACTACCAACCACGAACAACTGACCACTCACCACACACAACCAACAACCTGCAAAATCTTTCCTGTTCTCCGTTAAATCGCCACTCCTGGACGCGTGTATAGCCTGTTGGGGAACCCAATAAACGCATCAAAACAAACATAAACACAAAGGAAAACCTATGAATAAACTTAAGAAGTTACAGAGTCCCAATGCCCTCGCGACAAAGGCCGGGACGTACGTGGCAGTGATGGCTCTCATCGCTGTGGTTGCGGTTACCGCCTCCGCCTCAGGCCGGCTCGGTCGGGCCAGCGCCGCTCGCGGCGAGGAGGACCGCAATAACACTCAGGTGGCGGAACTCTACGAGCTCCAAGCCGCCTTTCACAGCGCCGCCTCGTACGGCGGCGACCTTGAGGCCATGATGCAGCTCTGGGCCGACGACGGTTCGCTCACCGTCGGTGCGGTCGTCTACAACGGCCAGGACGGGGTCCGGGACTTTTTCGCCAATACCTCCGGCGCGTTCAAACACTATTGGGTGTCGCTGGCCCCCGCCTTTAAGACCCAGTTCGACATCCACGGCAATACGGCTAACATCTACTTCGAGTGCCACTATGCGGATCCCTCGGTGACCCCCTACGTCCTGAAGTCCGACGTCTCGGCAACGGGCACCGCGAAGAAGGTCAACGGAAGGTGGGTTCTTTGGAACATAGTCGCGGGCTCGGCACCGCTCTAAACTTCGCGTGAATGGCCAGTCATCGACGCATCTGCCGTGAGCCCCGTTGTAAGGCGGGGCTTCCCCCGAGCGAAGACGACGAGCCGTAACCGCCCCGAAAACAACAGCAGGTCTGGCCAATGAAACCGGACGCGGCAATACCTTCTTGAAAACTCAGTAACGAAGGGCATGATCATGAATACGAAACCAAGACAGCGAGGCTTCACCTTGATCGAATTGCTGGTCGTCATCGCCATCATCGCCATTCTCGCCGGCTTGCTTTTGACCGCGCTGGGCCGCGCCAAGGAACAAGCCAAGCTGGCCAAGTGCCTGAGCAACCAGCGCCAGATAGGCATAGCCTTCCAGTTGTATCGCGATGATTATGCCGCCAGGTTTCCACCTCTGGGCAACAGGCCTTTCGCATATTCGTTCCAATTCGGCGGCGGCGATCCAGACCCGAACCTTTCCGGTTCCGCTCAGATGCTTGCCGCGACAAACCGGCCTCTTTGGAATTACGTGCAAACCCGCGAGCTGTTTCACTGCCCGGCAGATCGCGGCGTGGACCGGACCGGTAGCACGCCGATCAAGGACTCTTTCGTTGCGGTCGGCTCGAGTTACAAATACAACGAAAACCCCTGGGTCGCCCAGACACGACGGACCTTGGCCGACCCGGAGAACGGTTTGGCACTCAAACCCGAGAGTTGGGTTCCCGAACCGTCACGACACGTTCTCATGCACGATCCATCGGCGCTGCCCTATTTGGAGTCCGATGACAACTGGCTGGTTTTCTGGCACTACGCCCGCGCCCGCTCCACTCTCATGGACATTCGCCGTATCTCCGAGAAGAGCGTTGCGCCGGTCTTGTTCGTCGATGGTCACGCGAAGTACTTCGATTTCGCTCCCAACATCCGGGCCAATCCTGCATATCCGGCTGAACCGACCCAGGACTGGATTTGGTACAAGGCCAAGTCAGAATGAGGGCTGCTGCCGGGAGCAACATCCTGACCGGCCCGTTGCAACCAGACACGGGAGCGCGGGGGGGGATCTGTCGTTGCAGTGATGAGATCCACCGGATCAAAGGCAGCGAATTGGCGATCCTCCGTAGTTACACGTTGACTAGCGCGCTCCGCAGCAAAGTTACTCGAGCCATCGGTCAGTCGAGCCGAAGCTTCTTCAACAATTCCTTAAACCGCGGATTGCCGCGAAGATTGTCCCACTTCGGATCCGTCTTCAAATCCCAGACCAGCCTAACGTGGTGTTCACGGTAAGCGCGTTCCAACAAGCCGAGCGATTCTTCTGTCCGCCCTGCCACAGCGCAAGCCTCCGCGAGATCCATCGGATCCGTCGTCTCCCCTCTGACAATCTCCAATCGCTTTCGCCAGAACGCTGTTGCGCCTTCCTCGTGGAATATACTCTTAAGCTCGGCCGTTCGTGCGGCGACCGTCGCAGGGTCTTTGCCATCGAGTTCGGCCGCTCGTGCCGACACTGCGAGCGACCGATCGATCTTCCCCTCCCACAGCAGCGCTTCGCTCAGAAGGTAGAGGTGCTCTACATGAGGTTCGATGGCGACTGCCTTGTCGAACCTCCCAACGGCCTCCGAATATCGCCGGGCGGAAAACAGGGCGAAGCCAAGGAACCTGACGCCCGTCTGCGATTGTGGATTCAGATTCACGGCAGTCTCTTCTTCTCGAATCGCATCATTTGTCCGCCCCATGGTGCGGAGAAACATCCCATACCACTCGTGGGGCTGGGAATTCCTTGGATCGCATTTGACCGCTAACTGATAATTCTTTTCAGCCTTGGGCCAGTTCCACTCCTTAATCCAGGCGTGGGTGGCCAACGCGAGGTGGGCCTCGCTTAACGTGTCGTCCTTCGCCAACGCACGTTCGGCCAGCTCCTTCGCCTGCGGCAGCAACTCCCATCGAGCGTTGCCGTCCACCTCCGGCCAACACCACGTCGCGGCCAACGCCGCCTGCGCTAACGCAAAATTCGTGTCCGCCTTAATCGCGGCCTGGAAGTATTCCGCCGCCTTGCCAATTCCCGGGTGGACGTTTTTCTGGTCACCCGACTGGCAAAGCCGATCAAAGTCACGACAAACACCGCGTACCCCGCCCACGTTGCCCCGCGCCGAACAGCACTCCATCGACGTTCGACCTGATGTGCGCGCCGCACCGACTTCCCCCCGCGGAGTCGATCGAGATCTCCTTGCATGGCTGCGGCATTGGTGTAGCGCTGGCGCGGGTCGTGGTGACAGGCTTTGAGGAGGATTTCGTTGAGTTCGAGCAGGCCGGTGTGGTCGGGTTGAGTTTGCAAATCCGGCGGCAGTTGCGGGAAGTCCTGGCGGTCTTTTCCGATGGCAATTTCGTAGAGGACTTTGCCCAGGCTGTAGATGTCCGCCTGCGCGGCGCCGGGGCCTTCCGGTGGAATGTAGCCCACGGTGCCGACGAGGGAGCGCGCTTCGTCAATCGCCGTCACGAGTCCGATGTCCGCCAGCTTCGGTTCGCCGTTCACGAAGATGATGTTCGACGGTTTGATGTCGCGGTGCACCAGGCCCTGCGCGTGCAGGTGTTCCAGCGCCACGGCCAGTTTCGCGCCGATGGAAAGGCATTCCGTCAATGGCAAATGGCCGCGAGCGCGCAGGTCATCGCGCAAGGTGCGAGGAGTGTATAAATCCGAATGACGAATGTCGAATGACGAAGGAAGTCCGAAGCCCGAAACTCGAATGGTTTCGGGAGCACCCGCTGCTTCGGAATTCGGATTTTGGGCTTCTTTCGGAATTCGGAATTCGGATTTCGTCATTTCCGCCCCGTCCGCCAGCTCCATCACGTAGTAGAAACAGCCAGCTTCATCGTTGCGGCCGAGTTGGAGGATATCGACGAAACCGTCGTGTGACCGTGAGATCGGCTCAAACTTTTGCAGTCCCTTGAATTCGCGTTCGAAGTGCTCCGCCTTTTCGAATGTCGCCCGATAAACAACTTTGATGGCGCGCAATGTTCCCACGGCATTTTTGGCCAGCCAAACCTGGCCGTAACTGCCGCGGCCAATGAGCCGAATCAGTTCGTGGTCGGGAATCGCGAGAGGCAGGAATGGAGCAATGGAGTTCTGGAGCGTTGGAGAGTCAGCCGTGTCGGATGAACCGCCGAACAGTCTGGCCGCTGGCAGTGGCGCATCGGGGTTCATCGCATCCCCATTTTATGCATAATGGGCCGAAAATGGAAGGAACGATTTGGAGAGAGCTGACCTCGCGTGACTCGGTACTGGCCGAGGATTCCACCAGTTCAGGCGGGCGCTGCCACGCTGACTACGGCGAGTTGCGTTCGAGGGGTCGAGAGTTGTTCGTTCGTCATTCCAGCCCGTTTCTGGATGAACTGCGCCATGACGCTGACGGCGATTTCCGGAACACTGACCGCCTGAATGTCGAGGCCGACTGGACACGCGACCTTCTCCAACTGCTCGGCAGTCGCCAGGTCGTCTTCAACGAACTGCTCAAAGATCAACCGCCGTTTTCGTTTGCTGCCAATCAGACCGAGAAAGACGAACGGACGACGCACCCAGTCGCGCAGCACCAGCGCGTCGTGCTGATGTCCGCGCGTGACGATGAGACCGAACGTTGGCCGCTGTGGCATCGGTTCTTTCAAAAGCTTTTCCCAGTAATCGACTCGAAATTTTGTTCTCGCAGGAAAATAATGCGAGTTCGCCAGCGTCGGGCGGTCGTCGAAAACGGTGACTTCGAAGTCGAGCTGTAACGCGAGGGGCGAGACGGCTTGCGCGACGTGGCCTGAGCCGGCAATCCACAGCGCGCACGGCGGCGAAACGCTCTCCTGATAAAGCCACTCGCCTTCGGGCGCTGTGCCGTTGGCCCAGGCGATGGAAAAATCCTTCTTCACGCCCCAGGTCAGCGGCTCGTCGCAGCGCGCAATCTTTTGCCACAGGTCCGCCGCTTGAGCTGCGTGAGGCAGAATCAATCCATATACTTTGCCGCCGCAGATCAGGCCGTCGTCCCAGCCGAAGTCGTGGTCGAGCACCAGCTCGAAGGTCGCGGGCGTTTGTGTCAGCAACGCGCGCCGGGCGCGGTCCTGAATCTCCGCCTCCAGACAACCGCCGCCGAGTGTGCCTTTGATGCGGCCGTCGGCAAAGAACAGCGCCTTGGCACCTTGCTTCTGCGGACTCGAACCTTTGATGCCGGAAATGATTCCCAGCGCGAAGGGTTGTCCTTCAGCCAATGCGTCCGGCAGGAAATCGAAAAACCGCGGCATAACACGCTTTCGTGAACACACGGAATGTACTAAGAAAACCGCAGGATGCACTACAATTTGATAGGATGGAGATGGCCACAAGAAGGCGCAAAAAAAATCAGCTTTGTGCTTTTTGAGCCTCTTGGTGGCTCATGAACCCGGTCTCCTATCTTGCGGCCTGATTAGTAAACCCTTGCCATCGAGTATTCGCTTGAAGGTTGAGTTCGCGCGGAAATGTACCGCAGGCATCCTGCCTGCCAGTTCACCGGCCATCCCTGCCCGCCGAGAAGGAGGTAGCCACGAAAAGGCGCAAAAGGCGCAAAAAAAATCAGCTTTGTGCTTTTTGTGCCTCTTGGTGGCTCATGAATCCTGTCTTATTGACACACCAGTCTGCATACGTTAGCTGTGCAGCCATGCTCAACGAAAACACGTTGTCTCATTCGCGTCGTCGCTTGCTTGTCGCTCGGTCGCCCATCGACCCAGCCGCTTTAGCCGCCGCCTGGGTTCTTTGCGCTATCATGTCGTTTTCGGCCTCCGCCAACGACTGGCCGCGCTGGCGCGGAACCGACTTCAACGGCCTCTCCAAAGAAACCGGCTGGTCCACCTCGTGGCCGCAGGAGGGACCGAAACAACTATGGAAAGCGAACGTCGGCACCGGCTTTTCGTCCATCGCGGTCAGCAACGGTCGCGCTTACACGCTGGGCAACGTGAACGACACCGAGACGATCTACTGCCTCGAGGCCAATTCCGGGAAAGTGCTTTGGAAACATTCCTACGCGTGCTCTACTGACCCGAACCTTTACGAAGGCGGCCCGAACGCCACGCCTACCGTGGACCGCAACACAGTTTATACCTTCAGTCGCAAGGGACACGTGTTCGCCCTCGACGCCGGGAGCGGCAACGTCATCTGGTCAAAAAACATTCACGACGAACTCGGTCTGAGGATTCCGAGCTGGGGCTTTTCCGGCTCGCCACTGGTTGAGGGAAAACTGCTGATCATCAACGCGGGTCCCGCGGGTACGGCATTGGACAAGGCCACTGGCAAAGTGGTTTGGTCTTCCGGCAAAGAATCAGCCGGCTACTCCTCGCCGGTGCCCTTCAACGACGGGCCAACGCGCGCTGTGCTGCTTTTCTCCATCAAAGCGCTTTCGGCAGTGAATCCGGAGGACGGCCAACTGCTCTGGGAACATCCCTGGAAGACTTCCTGGGGCGTGAACGCCGCCGACCCGGTCATCGTGGGCGATAAAATTTTCATTTCTTCGGGCTACAACCAGGGCTGCGCGCTCTTGCGGGTGGTTGGCAACAAAGTCTCCGTGCTCTGGCAAAACGAGAATATGCGTAACCATTTCAACAGCTCCCTCGCCGTCGGCGACAACGTCTATGGCTTCGACGAATCATCGGAATTCAAATGCCTGGATTTACAAACAGGTAGCATCCGGTGGTCCGAGCAGAGCCTCGGCAAAGGCTCGCTCATCGGCGCCGACGGTAAACTGATCGTCCTCGGCGAAAAGGGCCAACTGGTGGTTGCCGAACCGTCATCCGAGGCCTTCAAACCAGTGGCCCGCGCGCAAGTGCTCGGCGGCAAATGCTGGACCTCGCCCGTGCTCGCCAACGGCAAGATCTATTGCCGCAACGCCAAAGGGGATCTGGTTTGCGTGGATGTGTCAGGGAGGACAAATTGAAAGCGAAACTGGTTGCCTGTATTTTCCTGTGAACTTTCGCGAGGTCGCCAGCCAATCCCTGGTGACGAAGTTGTGTTGACAGGCTGTCAGGATTGGCGCCCGGCGCAATGCCGCTACCGTTTCGATTGAAAGAACGGTATCAACTCCTCGGAATAGTAAGGCTCTTGCGTACACCAGAATAGGTAGTCAACTCTGAGATAGTCCGACCCAAATTGGAGCAACTCCGAAATTGTAACGCGCTTGCCGGTTTTCGGATTCTTGTATTCATAGTTGCCCCACTGGACGGCGATTCCCGTGGGAACACTTCGGGCGCATTCTCTGATCAAGGGATAACTATGGTTCATCTGCCCGGGCTTGTACGGCAGGAGATCAGGACCGCCGACTCCCACCTTCAACTCTCTGGCCCGTTGATACACGGTGCGGAGGAAGCCCCGGTCTTTGTCGGGAAGCCATTCTCCGGGCATGAAGTTGGCGTACTGCATTGTTACGGAATGGGGAAACGCACGCTTTAAGACCGTCAAATTCGTGATAATGGCGTCACGATAAATCTCGGGCGTAAATCTTTTGGGGAACAACCGTCCCGTTTCGCCAAAATCCACCGCTGTCTCGGGAAGATTGATGCCCTCGATCTTGCCGTCAAATTCCTTGCCCAGCCCAAACAGCAGTTTGTGAAATCTCTCCTGCACCGCCGGGTCCCATCGCCTCGCCACCCAGCCGGCGGGAACGGCATGTTCTTCGTCATCTCCTTCAATGCTGTATTGCCTGTCAGCTCCTCCATGGTATTGAGCGTCATTGAGCAGGTACCGAGGAACGTTTACCACGGTTGGATCAAAGGAAGAATCCTGAAGCTGGATGAACAACTTCTTGCTTTTCGAATTCAGAAACCTCCAGTCCTGGCGAATGGCGCTGAAGTCATAAGCGTCTTTCTCCGGCTCAATCTCACGCCAGGTATATTTCAATTGGGCTCCTTCGAAGGCCTCAGTGTTAAGAAACGCGGCGTCGGATATTTTCTCCCGGTCCCGGTTGAAGAATACGTAATGGTGCACGCCCTCGGCAGTGGCGCTGCCGCAGCAAATCGAAATGAACAAGACGCACCAACGAATCTTCAGAACGATCTTCATGGCAATCCTTTATTCAAAGGGATGGCTGTTAGCGAGCGCAAGCGTCCGGCAGCAAACGTTGGACCTCGCCCGGTCTTTGCCAACGGCAGAATCTATTTCCGCAATGCTCGGGGCGATCTGGTTTGCGTGGATGTGTTCGGTTAATCGGCCGCATCATCGGCCAAACGCCTGTTCCAAAGAAGTGAAATCCTCAACCAGCACTTGATACCTTAACCACCATAGGAGGCTCACTCTTTAGACCAATAACTTCCTGAATAACCTGTTGAATACGACCAATGAATACGTCCCTTCCGCCACCGATGTCCGGTTGAATCATAACGCCAGACCGGAAAACTCGAAAAAGAAATGAGCTTCATCCGCCCGACCGGAAGAAATACTTCGTAACCCTCTCGATCAACCATGACAGTGAAATCGTGATCACTCACTTCACGAGCCTCCCATGTGATTCCGTTCGTGTCGCGTCCGCCCGTATAAACGCTAAAGTGTTGCATGAGCTGAGTGAACGAGGCAAAACTCACGCACGATGTAGGATATGCGCCGTTACTTGCCCTGTAACTATCCATGTCTGCAAGCAGTGGCTGAAGCTGGCGCGTCTTGGATGGTGGAGAGCGTGACCACCAAACAGAGGTGAAAACAACCCCGACAACAATCGCGACCAACAAAACGTTCCGACGACTAATCGCTATCCGCATGTGAGCGTGTGATGAGTCAGACATTATTATTCGACTGCGCTACGTGCACACCATCACGCACGACTGACGGCGTCACATGTCGAGAGAGGGTTGCATGACTCGGCACACGAGGGCGCAAAATCAGTTTTTTGAGAGCGGCTCTAAGCAGCTGCGGAGCAGCGGTAGAAGGTAGCCCACGGCGTCAGCCGTGGGTTGGCGTATCGGAAATCGCAAGCCGCAAAGCGGCGAAAGAAAATTCTCGTGGGCCGGAATTCTATCGCCCCTGGCGGGGCTTTTTGGCGATGGCACATTTTCTCCCACGGCTGAGCCGTGGGCTACCTTCATCCGCCACTCCGTGGCTGACGGATTGCGTGCATTGTCCAAAATCTGATTTGCGCCCGGGACACAAGGCACCGTATAAAACCAGCGCCCGTGGGCGCGAGCTCTCTCGGATCACTCAAATCCGGATCTTCCCGCACCCATTGCTGGTTGGCCTACCAATTCATATTTCAATTTGATTTCAGGATCGCCGGCGGACGGTCGCACGCGGTCTTGCAGCCTTCAGCCGCTGGCGGTCAGCAAAGACGCAGCGGTCGCTTTGGAGTGTGCGATGCCGTCCCATTTCCACTGCTTGAATAGACCCGCGACACGTTGCTATTCCCAATCCCAATCCTTGAACAGATTCGCCAAGAAGCCGGCGCTTGTCCGGCGCGTGGCAGACCTCGACGCATTCGGCATCCGGATTGATGATCCAGGCTACCCGCGCGCCGCTGCTGAAAAAGTCCCTGAGCCGTTCATCGATCTCGGCGCGAGTGTTGTTCGGAGAAAGGATTTCCACCGCCAGGTCGGGCGCGCCGGGGAAAAATCTGCGTGTCGAGGGCCTGAATCCCTCACGGACAAGGCGTTCTTTGGAAACGAACGAAATGTCCGGCGCCCGACAGTTGCGGTTGTGCATCCAAAAGCCGGTGCTGGAGTCGAGGACGACGCCGAGTTTTTGTTGGGTCACGAAGTTATTAAGGGCGGTTGACAATCGTGTGCAAATGCGTCCATGGAAAAAATCGTTTTTAGGGCTCATGACCAGTTCGCCGTTCACCACTTCGTGGAGATAACCGTCCTCAGGCAACGACTGCAATTCAGCCTCAGTCCAGATTCTCTTCGCTGATGCCGCTTCCGCGATCATGGCGATACCTTATGCGTTTCGGCGCCGCGTGTCGAGAGAGCGTTTCATGACTCGGGACACAAAGGCGCGACGATACCAACGCTTGCGGGCCGCGGGCCAAATGACGAGCGCAACCTGCTTCACGGCGCTTCCACGACGCGGTAAAAGCGGCCTTTGGCCGGACCGGCTGCCCCCGCGAAGGCGCTTCTGCTC
>QHOP01000363.1 GCA_003219345.1 Verrucomicrobiota bacterium | reverse complement strand
GCGTGTCAGTGGCCTGTCGGTGGCGCGTCGGTGACGCACCGATGGCGCGTCGTGAAGCGTCCTCGATCACCAGTGACCGTTTATGGCACGCCATTGAAAGGTCGCGACAATTCAGTGGCGCGTCAGTGAAACATGATGACCGAACGTCTGAGCGGGGTAGGGCGTGCCTTCTGTTAAACTGATCTCGATGAATTTTCATTTTTCTCAGGCCGCCGTGGCTCCAGAGTAAACGTCCACTGATTCAGTTCCCAGATGGTGTCGTTGACGGAGTTTATTCGCCGGTCCGTGTTTCGAGCGATGCACGCCAAATTGCTTGTATGGCGGTACCACCTGCGTTTGTTCACGACAGCCTTCGCAATGGATCACCTTTGACCCTGGCGAACTCGCCGTCGCGATAATTAGATTCCCCAAAGTTGGGTGCCACTATCGGATTCGATGGCCGTTTTCTTGCCGGCCATTCAAGCACACAGCCCCGAACAACATTGTGACTGTGGGTCACAATCTTTTCCTCAAGACCTGCTAGGCTTGCTTTCGTGGTTACAGCAAGAACACAGTACAGTTTGAAAAGAACATGTCTCCGTAAATGTGTTAGACCGATCTACCAAACAAGTCATTATCACGGTGGGAAAGGCCGCCGGCATCCCCCTTGACCAAATTCACGCCGGTCTAGCGGTGATGGACGCCACCGAACCGCGCAAACCGCAAATTCAGCCATTGCTTGTGAATCAAGCGACAGCGGCAAAGCTATTGGCGGCGCGCTTCACGATTCGCAGGCTCGTGGCTGAAGGCAGGTTACACCCTATCAAAGTGCGAGATGCTATCCGCTACTCATGCGAAGAACTTGAGAAGCTGGCAGAAGTCTCGATTCCGCGGGAGTCCCTTCCGACTCTCACGCCTGCACGGAATGGGCACCTTCAATCCAAGCAATGAATCGCGCGCGCCAGTTTACGCCGCGATCTTCGGAAGCGCGGCGATGGCGTCCCTCTTCTGTTCTGAATCAAGGTGCAAATAGACATCGGCAGTCAACAGCGGCGAGCCATGCCCAACCAATTTCTGGACTACATGCAAGGGAGTCTTAGCCTTCGCGCAGAGACTCACAAAGCTGTGCCGCAGGCTGTGGAAACCGACCCGCACAATTGCCCGTCGCCTATGCCCATGTTCAGGAATTTCGGTTGTCTTGATACCGCAAGACTCGAAGAACTCCTGAATTGGCTTGGTAACACTCCCCGTGTCCGCGGCATACGCTGCGCTTTCTTTAGGGAACAGCAGTTTGCCCGATTCTGCCGACTCTCTGTGTTTTGCGAATAGTTTGACCAACACTGGATGAATCGGTATTTCCATCTTCTTATTAAATCGGCTGGTCTTGAGTGGAACCACTACAATAAATCCGGGTCGCGGCTCCTGTTTCACCGGGTCATGTTCGATATTCTCCCAGCGCAAATTCGCGACATCACCCAGCCGCAGACCCGTAAATAAACCAATGTGGAACATCAACCGCATGTTTCCCCTTGCTTTGGTTAATACCGTTTTCAGTTCATCTTCGGAGAGATTGCGACGACCTTCGTCCATCTTCTTCTTTCGCGACTTCAGGTGCGCCCAGGGGTTCACCAGAAGCCCGGCCCGGGCTTCGAGCACCGTAAACGCTCCTCGCAGGAATTTGATGTGCTGATTGAATGTGTTCGGAGACACTTTGGATTTCCACAGATGGGCGGAGTACTCTTCAGCGTGGGCCTTGGTCACCTCATGGAGGAAAGTCAACCCGGCCGTGGAAGCCCACGACCTGAATCGCTTCCAGATCGCCTCGTAGCCGGCAAGTGTTTTCGGTTTCGGGTCGAATTCCCGGTTGGGATTCTCCCGCCAAGCCGCCCAGCCGCTCGCGATGCTCAGTTTGCGGTCCTGACCGTTTTGAAGCTCGCGCGCGATCTCCTGGCGAATTCGCGCCTGTTGTGCGATGGGCAGTGCGTCAACAATCTTGAACAGCAATCTTCGCGTGCTGTTCAAATGATCCCCCAATTGCTCTTTCATCAATGGGACGTCCACCATCTCCAGCAAGCGGCCCAATTCGTCTGCAATTGTCCTTTGGCCTTTGGATTCGGCAACGAAACGTTGAAGGGCGTCCCATGCTTTCTTCCGTTTCGTCTCGCCTGTGGCTCGAACAATGTCGCTGCCGCGAATCTGCCAACGGGCGTAATAGCCCGGTCGCCCCGCGCGCTTAAAGAGATTCATGGTCTTACCTCACTTGTTATTGTGGCGCGCTGTTGCTGGAAGTGGCTTACGCAAAGGAACCATAGGATTTCCGGGCGGGACCGTTACCAAAACCGTTACCAAATGCCACATGAAGCAAGATACCGCAGTCAAGATTGTTTGCAAACCCCTTATTTTAGCTGGCGCATCCGTCAGGAGTTGAACCTGAAACCTTCTGATCCGTAGTCAGATGCTCTATCCAATTGAGCTACGGATGCACCGAGGGGACGGAATGTATAAACCGCCTCTCCAGCGCGCAAGGGATTATTTGGCGTATCACGAACGCTGCAACCACCGCAAATCTGCCTCCTTTGCTTTCGCGAAAGTTCCACATTCGACGCCGCATTTCGCCTGCGCGACCGTAAAATGGATTGAAAACCCTCGCTCACTTCAATAGCCTTGCCGCTATGAAATCCTTGCTCCGTCTCCTGCCTGTATTTGTTCTTTTGAGCGTCGCCGGGTGCGGAAGACAATCGGAGGGAACCGGTTCAACTCCGGGTGCCAGGTCCTATACCATAGCCGTGATCCCGAAAGGAACGACCCACGAATTCTGGAAATCGATCCACGCGGGCGCGGTCAAGGCCGAACGCGAGCTGAATGAGAAGGGAGTAAAAACGGAAATCATCTGGAAAGGTCCCTTGAAGGAGGATGACCGCGATCAGCAAATTCAAGTGGTGGAAAACTTCATGAGCCGCCGGGTGAGCGGCATCGTGCTGGCGCCGCTGGATTCACAGGCGCTCGTAAAACCCGTCGAAAACGCCATTCAGGCCAAAGTACCCGTGGTCATTATCGACTCCGACGTCAAATCCGACCAATACGTCAGTTTCGTCGCCACCGACAATTACAAAGGCGGCCGGTTGGCCGGTGAACGCCTCGGCCAGCTGCTCGCTGGAAAAGGCAACGTCATCCTGTTGCGCTACGCGGTTGGCTCGGCCAGCACTGAGGCGCGCGAGATTGGCTTTCTCGACGCGCTTAAATCGAAATATCCCGAAATCAAACTCATCTCTTCCGACCAACGCTCCGGTCCTACCCGCGAAACGGCTTACCAGGCATCGCAAAATCTGCTCAACAGGTTCGGCAATGAAGTGGACGGCATTTTCTGCCCCTGCGAACCTCCGACCATTGCCATGACCAAGGCGCTCCGCGACATCGGCAAAGCCGGCGGCAAAGTGAAAATGGTCGGCTTCGACTCGGGCTCGCAGTCTGTGCTCGATCTGAAAAACGGCGATGTGCAGGGCCTGGTTGTCCAAAATCCTGTGCTCATGGGTTATCTCGGGGTCATGACGATGGTCAAACATCTGCAGGGTGAGAAAGTCGCGAAACGCATCGACACCGGCGTCGTGCTCGCAACGCCGGAAAACATGGAGCAACCTGAAATCAAGGAACTTCTCCGTCCACCCATCGATAAATACCTGACAGAATGAGGCCCCGCCTGCGAATGGTAGGTGTGCGCAAAAGTTTCGGCGCCACTCACGCGCTCAAGAACGTCTCGTTCGAAGTTGGTCCCGGTGAAGTCCACGCGCTCATCGGCGAAAACGGCGCCGGCAAAAGCACCTTGATGAAAGTCCTCAGCGGCGCTTATCAGGCCGACACCGGACAGATCGAACTGGATGGTGAAAGGTTCGTTCCCAAAGACCCGCTGCACGCCCGCCGCAGCGGCATCGCCATGATTTATCAGGAACTCAGTCTCGCGCCTCACCTCAGCGTCGAGGAAAACGTGTTGCTCGGCGAAGAGCCGCATCGCTTTGGCTGGCTGAACCGCCCGCGTCGGCGCACCGTCGCCCGCGAGGCTCTGGCCGAACTTCATCACGAAAACATTTCGCTGGACGCGCCGGTCAGTCGCCTGACCATAGCGGAGCAGCAGATCGTGGAAATTGCGCGCGCGTTGATCGGTTCACCCAAAGTGCTGATCATGGACGAACCGACCAGCAGCCTCACGCAAGTTGACGCGGAAAATCTTTTCACCGTCATCGATCGGCTCCGGCAGCGAGACGTGAGTATTGTCTATATCAGCCACTTTCTGGAGGAATGCCAGCGTGTTGCGGCCCGTTACACCGTGTTGCGCGACGGCGAAAGCGTCGGGGCGGGCGGCATGGCATCCGCCCGGTTGAACGACATCATTCGACTCATGGTCGGCCGGGAAATCCAGGACATCTATCCACGCACCTCGCACGCGCTAGGCAAACCGGTGCTGGAACTTCAAGCCCTGCGCGGAGTGGCCAAACCCCGCTCAGCCAATCTGATCCTGCACGAAGGCGAAATTCTCGGTATAGCCGGACTGATTGGCACCGGTCGCACGGAAACGTTGCGCGCCTGCTTCGGTCTGGATCGGATTAAAAGTGGAAGCGTTTGGGTCGGTTCGCGTGAAAGCACACATAGTTCTCCGACGCGACGCCTGGCCGAAGGGATCGGCTTGCTGAGCGAAAACCGCAAAGAGGAGGGCCTTTTGCTCAATCGAACGCTGGCCGACAACTTGACCCTCACGCGGTACGGCCCGGTTTCCAAACTGGGACTTGTCAACCGACACCGGCAGCGGCAGTGCGCACAGGACTGGTTGGCGCGATTGGAGGTGCGCGCCCAGAGTCCTGAACAGGCGGTGAGCGAACTGTCGGGGGGGAACCAACAAAAGATCGCCGTGGGACGGTTGCTGCACCACAACGCCAGGATATTTCTGCTCGACGAACCAACCCGCGGCATTGATGTCGGCAGCAAAGTCCAAATCTACAAATTGCTCGACGAACTGGCGGCGCAGGGCAAGGCCGTCGTCTTCGTCAGCTCTTATCTGCCCGAGTTGCTGGGCGTCTGCGACACCATCGGCGTGATGTGCCGCGGCGTGCTCTCGGCCGTTCGACCGGCCCGCGAATGGAACGAACACACGCTGATGGCCGCGGCGATCGGGCAATGGCAAGCCGCCACGAGTTGATCCGCGCATGAGCGACCCCTCTCGATTCAACCGTCGGAGAGTCGGACGGCTGCTCAATGCCATTGGCCCCGTGTTCGGATTGGCTTTGGTGATCGGTTTGTTCTCGCTGAGTCCAGCGGTGCGCGCTCATTTTTTTACCGGGGTCAATTGCAAGATAATCCTGTTGCAAACCGTCATCGTGGCCATCGGCGCGCTCGGAATGACCATGATCATCATCAGCGGCGGCATCGATTTGAGCGTGGGATCGGTCGTGGCCTTGACCAGCGTGGTCGGCGCCACCTCGCTCGTGAAAGGGTATGCGCCCGTCACTGCCATCGCATTGACCATCGCCGTTGCCGGCGGCATCGGACTGATCAACGGACTGATCATCGCCGGTTTTCGGATGATGCCCTTTATCGTCACGCTGGGCATGATGGGTGTGGCGCGAGGAACCGCCAAATGGCTGGCCGACAATCAGACTGTCAACGCGCCCAAGTCATGCGTCAACAACCTCATGGACATGCTCGACCCGCTCCATTTTTTCCCGCTGCCGTTGGGAATCTGGATCACCATGGCGCTGGCCGTCGTCATGGCGGTCGTGATGCAGCGGACGATTTTCGGGCGTTACATCTTCGCGATCGGCTCCAATGAGGCCACCGCGCGGCTTTGCGGAATTCGGGTGGGACCGATGAAGGTGGCTATCTACGCCCTCGCCGGACTGTTGTTTGGCCTGGCGGGATTGATGCAAATGTCCCGCTTGACGCAAGGCGACCCCACGGTGGCGATTGGTCTGGAACTGGACATCATCGCCGCGGTAGTAATCGGCGGCGCCAGTCTGAACGGCGGGACCGGCAGCATCTCGGGTTCAATCATCGGCGCCCTGATCATGGCCGTGTTGCGCAGCGGCTCCAGCCAAATGAATTGGCCCAACTTCGTTCAGGAGATCATTATCGGAATTGTGATCATCCTGGCGGTCGGCCTGGACAAATTCCGACAGAGGAAGGCCGCTTTCTAAGAACTCGGTCGTTGGGCGGCAACCGGCTTTCTGCTCGTGAGAAAGTAAGTCGTCATTTTCCCCTTCCCTTTGATTTCAATTTTGCCCCGGGGTTCGAGCAGGTACTTTTCTTTGAGGTGTTCGTAGGTGGACTCAGAAACCTGGATGGCTCCAAGCTGCCCGAACTCCTCCATGCGCTTGGCGATGTTCACAGTGTCACCCCACAGATCGTAGATGAATTTCTTGCTCCCGATGATCCCGGCGACGACCGGCCCGCTGCTGATGCCGATGCGCACGTCGAAACGTCTGCCATCTCCGGAGTCCAGGCGCGTCACGACCTTGAGCATGTCGAGCGCCATTTCGGCCATGGCCTCCGCGTGGTCAGGACGAGGCGTCGGCAGGCCGCCGACGACCATGTAGGCGTCGCCGATCGTTTTGATTTTTTCCAGATGGTGCAGTTCGGCGAGCCAGTCAAATTTGGAAAAAATCTCGTTCAACATGCGCACCAGTTCGGACGGCGGCACGTGGGAGGAGAGTTTGGTAAAACCGCCCAGGTCGGCGAACAGAACCGTGGCGTCGGAGAAACTGTCGGCAATGGTGCTCTCGCCCTGTTTGAGCCGGTCGGCGATCGACTTAGGCAGCACGTTCAGCAACAAGCGTTCCGACTTTTCCCGCTCCGCGCGCAATTGTTCGAGGTAGGCCTGTTCGTGGTCGCGAAGCCGTTTCTTTTCCAGACAAGCGTTGATGCGGGCATTGAGCAGCACAGGATTGAATGGCTTGGGCAAATAGTCCTCCGCGCCGATTTCGATGCAACGCACGACGCTGCCCTCCAACTCGTCGAGCGCCGAAAGCATGATGACCGGGGTATAACGGTGTGACGGGTTGGCCTTGAGCAGTTCGAGCGTCTGTAAACCATCCAACTCCGGCATGAGGATGTCGAGCAACACGAGGTCCACTTTCACGCTCTCCAGGATTTCCAGCGCCTTGCGCCCGTTTTCCGCTTCGAGTACCGTGTGACCCTGCCGCTCCAGCCGGCGGCAGAGCATGTCTCGGTTCATCTCGTTGTCGTCCACGATGAGAATGAACCCGACCAGCGATTGGGCTCCGGCGGCCGTCGTTTCGTTCAACGGACGAATGGAAGTCGTCGCGCTCACGCCGAGATCCGACCTGGGAGTCAGATTTGTTTTCCCGCTTTTGGCGGTCAGCGGCCGCAGAAATTCAGTGTCGTTCAAAAGACCGAGCAGTGTTTTGGCCGCCTTATGTATCTTCTTCAAATCGGCGATGAAACTGGCGTGCCCTTTTCCATCGGCATCCTCCTGGCACAACTCGCCGTAGCCGATAATGAGGTCGAGCAGTGTGCGACTCTCGCGTTGCAACGAATCCAAGTCCAATTTGCCCGACTCGATGCGCGCGGTAGAGACATTGTCATTGATGAGCACGAGGAGTTGGCTGCCCGCGGCGTGCATTTTCTGCAAATCCGGAACGTACGCGTCCAAACCCAAGTCCTCCGCCTCCTCTTGCAGCATTTCGCTGTAGCCGATGATTTGGTTCAGTGGCGTGCGCAGGTTGTGGCGAATGTTGGAAAGAGTGGTGTCGTGGCTGGTATCGGTCTCTTTAGCGCGCGGCTTTGAACCGGCCGCGGGTGTTCCCGATGCGACAGCTTTCCGTGTTTTGGATTCTCTGCCGGTCACGATGCACCCTTACTCTGCAACAGGGCGTCGATTTTTGCCAGCAACTTTGGGAGGTCAACTGGTTTGGTTTCGTAATCATTACAGCCGGCGGCGAGCGCTTTTTCCTCGTCGCCAGCCATCGCGTGCGCCGTCAATGCAATGATCGGGATATGTTGCGTCTCGGTCACGGCTTTGATCTGGCGCGTCGCCTCCCAGCCGTCCATGACCGGCAAACTCATGTCCATGAGGATAAGATCCGGCGTCTCCGATTTGGCCTTCGTCACGCCTGTCGCGCCGTCCTCAGCGATGATGACCTGATAGCCGCGGCGCTCGAGCCGGCGCGAAAGCATGTCCCGGTTCATCTCGTTGTCTTCAACCAACAGTATCTTTGCCATCCCGGTTCTCCTTTCGAGGGTCTAGGCGGACAAATTATCTTTATGTCTGCGTCGGCGTCTGCGGTTCAGCACGATGCTTCACCAACGCGCGAACCTCACCGAGCAATTGTTCACGATTATAGTCGCCCTTTTGCAGAACGCGCTCCACATTGCCTTTTAGCTGTTGACGATCCTCCACCGTGAGGTCCTTTGCCGTCAAAATGACAACCGGGATCTCTTGCCAATCCTGGTTCTTCCGCAATTCCCGAATGAAATCGAAACCATTCATTACCGGCATCATCAGGTCCAACAGGATGACGGCGGGCTTGCTTTCGGCCACTGCCTGCAGTCCAGCCTTCCCGTTTTCGGCCTCCCTCACCGTCCAGCCTTCCTTCTCCAACACACGCCGGACCATTTGTCGGATGGACGGTTCGTCCTCGATCACCAACACCTGACACGGCTGATGGCCGCCGTGGTGATGTCTGCGAAGCACGTTGACCAGCCGGTCCCGGTTGATGGGCTTGGTCATGTAATCTGACGCGCCCAACGCGAAGCCCATCTCCTTGTCGTCGAACATCGTCAGGATGATGACCGGAATGTCAGCGATCGCAGGGTCCGCCTTTAACGCGGTCAACACCGACCAACCATCCATCTCGGCCATGAGCACGTCGAGCGTAATCAAGTCCGGTTTCAGTTCCTTCGCCATCTCGATGCCTTCTTTGCCCCCGGGCGCGATGGCCACTCGAAAACCTTCCTTCGTCAGGAATCTTCGCATCAGGTCGTGCACGGTGGGATCGTCATCAATGACCAGGATCGTGCTGGCGCCCGGCGGCGCTTCCGTCACCCGCGCGTCCTTGCTGATCAGGGTGGTTTCGTGTTTACCCGCTCTGGACGATACCACCACCGCAGGCAGCTTGATGGTGAAGGTGGACCCTTTGCCCGGCTCGCTTTCGACGCTCACATCGCCGCCCATCATTTGGCAAAAATGCCGCGTAATCGCCAAACCAAGACCACTGCCGCCGTACTTGCGCGTCGTCGAGGCATCCGCCTGCGTGAACGCCTTGAACAGTTTGTCCATCTGGTTTTGCGTCATGCCAATACCTGTGTCGCTGACGCGGAAGACGAAATGTCCGACGCCATTGCCGCGTTGTCGCGCGACTTGCAGGGTAATCGTTCCTTTGTCCGTAAATTTGCACGCGTTGCTGAGCAGGTTGAACAAGCCCTGCCGGACCTTGGTCGCGTCGGCTCGCATCGGGCCAAGGTTTTCCTCACATTCCACCTTAAGCGCGTTGCCGTTCTTTTGCACCAGAGGCTTGATGGTGCTGACCACCTCCTCAATCATGGCAGGCACGTCGATTGTCTCCAGGAAAAGATCCATCTTGCCCGCCTCAATTTTAGAAATATCGAGCACATCGTTGATGAGGCCGAGCAGGTGCTTGCCGGCGCTGTGAATTTTTTGCAGGTCGGCGACAAAACGCTCCTCGCCCAGGTCGCTCGCGTCCTCCTGGAGCATTTCGCTGTAACCGATGATCGCGTTGAGCGGTGTGCGCAGTTCGTGGCTCATGTTGGCCAGGAACGCGCTTTTGGCGCGGTTGGCATCTTCGGCTGTGGTTCGTGCTTCCTGCGCTTCGGAGGTCGCTCGGGCCAGTTCCACCGTCCGCTCTTCGACCTTCTTCTCCAGGTTCTCGTTGTAAACTTCGAGCATGTCGTTGGCATGCTGCAACTCGGCGTCCCGCTGCTGGATGACCACCAGCATTTCATTAAATGCGTCAATGAGCGCTCCGACCTCATCAGCGCTGCTCTTTCGGGCGCGCACCAGGTAGTCCTTTTTCTCCGTGACCACTTTCGCCGTGCGCGCCAGTTCCATGATCGGCTCGGAAATGAGCGGCTGCAATTTGTAGGAGGTAAGGAAGGCGACGAGGCATGAAATCAACATCACCATCGCCACGATATTCACGTAACGATTGACGCGGCCCTGCAATTGCTTTCCGATGTCGGACTTGAGATAAAGCGTGCCGATCCGTCCGCGATCCGACTTGATCGAGTTGATCGGACGGAAAACGGACAAATGATCACCCTCGAGACTGCTTTGCGACCTTAAAGGTTTCAGCGGGATCGTCTCGCCGCTGCCCTTCTTGCTATACAAACTGATCACGGTGTCGTCAGTGGAATAAACCGCCGCCGCAACGATCAGTGGCTGATCCTTGTCCTTTAACGAGCTCAACGCCTTGTCCACCGCCTCCTTGTTGCCGGCGGTCATCGATGCGCCGCTAATCACGCCGATGATATCGGCGGTGTTGCTCGCCGTGGCCTGCAACTCTTTGATCATCGCCTGCCGGAACAGGTAATTGTCGTACCACACAAACGCCACGCAGGCCACCAGCAGGGAGAAGACGCTGGTTGCCATCAGGATCAGCGTCAATTTCCATTTGAAGGGCAGATGTCCGGATACGCGCATTTCAATGCCCTTTTGCGTCGCTGCAGTTGCCAAACTTTGCGGTCGTTCTCAACCGAATCATCCGAAGTTACCACGCCAGTCAAATTCCAAGGGATCGCGCCAAGGGCTTCCCCGTCGTGTTGGTTATGCCGAACGCAACCGCCGATTGTAAAGGACATTCTACGAGCGGCCTGGGCGCCGACAGGTGGTGCCTCAACCTGCGGCGAAGCGGCATTCGTGCGTCCGTAAAGCGGGCGGCTTTCACCCGGCACGTGTTACGCACGAACCCTGGAATCCGGCACAAAATTGCCCACCAGAAATAATTTTGGCAGTCAAATCTTCCAGCCTTTGCGATAATGGTGATGGATGTATCGGTCGGCTTCAGGACAGCCTGTCGCCTTCAAATGCCCCCAGTCCCACTCCAACTTCCGGCCGGCGCGGTAAGCCACGTTGCCCAGCAACGCAGCTTCCGTCAACGGCCCGGAGTAATCGAACCGGCAGCTCGTCAGGCCGCCCGTCTTGCACGCTTCAATCCATTCCTTGTGATGACCAATCGAATCCTTGACGAATGGCGTCGGCGGCTTGAAGCCTTCAAAATCTCGTTCCGGCAACAGCACGTGCCGACCGTAATCAGCCAACAACATTCCTTTTGTGCCAATAAATAGAACGCCGCTTTTCCATTTGGCGGCTTGTTCAGGCGAAAGCAGGGCCGGCTGTTTGCCGCCGTGATACCAGGTCAGCCGGACCGCCGGCTTTTCGCCGCGCGCGGGATATTCGTACCGCACCATGAGCCAGGGCGGGGTCGATTCCGGATGAACCGGCGGACCGTCCACGGGTTCGACCGTCAGCGGATAGCTCAAACCCAACGCCCAATGCGGCAGGTCCATGTAATGACAGCCAAAGTCCGCCAGCGCTCCGCCGCCGAAGGCCCACCAGTTCCGCCATTTGAACGGCAAATATTCCGGGCTATAAGGCCGAGATTCGACCGGCCCCAACCACAAATCGTAATGAAGGTTCGGCGGCGCCGGCGGAGTTTCCTTCGGCACCTCCATCCCGCCGTAAGTCGCAGCCACCCACACGTGCACTTCCCGTATCGGACCCACTGCACCGCTCTGCACCAGCTCGACTACGCGCCGATAATTTGAGTCGGCGTGAATCTGGGTGCCGATTTGCGTCACGCGCTTATGCTCGCGCGCTGTCTCCGTGATGATGCGCGTTTCGGAAACGGTGCGGGCGAGCGGTTTTTCGCAATAAACGTGCCGCCCGCTCTGCAGAGCCGCCACCGCCGCCACCGCGTGCGTATGGTCCGGCGTCCCGACAACCACCGCATCAATTCCCTTCTGGTGGAGCAGCCGGCGAAAGTCATTATACGTTTTCGCCTGCGGATATTTTTGCTTCGCCACCGCAAGATAGTTGTCGTCGATGTCGCAGAGCGCGACAATGTTTTCGCTGCTGACTTCCTTCAGGTCCTCTCCCGCGCGGTTGGCGACGCCGATCATGGCAATATTCAGCCTTTCATTCGGCGAAATTTTTCGGGCCTGTATTGGGCGACTCGCCAGCCACGCGCCCGCGGCGACCGCAGTGGTTTGCTTGATGAATTTTCGGCGATTGAGTGAACGGTTCATAAATCCTTACGGAGACTGATTATTGTCGCGGCAGTTCGCGAATGTAAATGTTACGGAACCAGACCGGACTCTGGTGCGCCTGCAACTCGATCTGGCCCGTCCGGTAGATCGGCCGGTCGCGTTCCCAGTAATTTTCCAACGTCACGTCGTGCACGACCAACGCGTTGTTGAGACAGACCGTCACCTTGTCGCCGGTCATGAGAATGTCGAAATGGTTCCATTCGCCCGGATAGTGGTCGGCCAGTTTGATTGGGGCGTTGCGATTTTTCTGATTGTTGTAAAGACCGCCGGAGCCTTCGTGTTTGGGGTTGGATTTGCCGCTGGTCGGGTCCCAGATTTGCACCTGGGGACTGCCGCGCAAGTAAATACCGCTGTCCCCGCTCTCGTTGATTTTCCAGTCCGCCAGCAGTTCAAAATCGGCGTACCTTTCGGCAGTGCAAATGTTGTCAAAGCCTTTGCCCTGATAGACCAGCGCGCCGGCAATGACCTTCCAGTTCTGTCTCATGAGTCCATTGGCTTTGGCCTGCGCCGCGCCGAGTTCAGCCGCCGCCATCTTCGCGCGCTTCGGCGGGTCGGCGACCAATCCTTGCCAACCTGCCAGACTCACTCCGTCGAATAATCGGACGAACCCTTCGGGCGCCATATTGTTCCGCGGGAAACGGGGCAGCTCCTTGATGCGAATGTTGCGGAACTCGACGTAGTCGTTGTGTCCGAGAAAACCGACGTGGCCCTGCTCACGCAACACTCCGGGATGTTTGGCCAGGATTTTAGGGTCGGTAATGTCGTTCAGGTTGGCCCCTACAATCACCCGGCTGTTGAGCTTCACTTTCACCCGGCGACCAATGCAGGTGATTTCCTCCGCGTTCCACTCGCCGGCCTTTTTCAACGCGCCGCGCCGGGCCGGAACGACGTCATAGACCGACCCGCAATATTGTGCCGGACGAAGATGAGCGTACTGGGGCGCACCGTCGTCAAGGATTTGAATTTCCATTCCCAGATAAGCGGCGTCGCCTTCGGCCGGCGCGCGAATGCCGACGCCGTTGTTTGAGCCAGGCTCCAGTTTGAACTCCAACCGCAGGATGAAATCCGCGTATTCCTTTTCCGTGAGCAGGTTTCCACCGCCGCCGCAGGCGCAATAAATCACGCCGTCCTTGACGCCGTAACCGTCTCCCTTCTTGCCGAGGAGCCGCCAGCCGTTGAGACTTTTGCCGTCGAACAGAGAAACAAATCCAGCCTCCTTTGGCGTCGAAACGCAGGCCGTCAGAAGGCCGGCGGTCAGTGCCGTGGCGAAAGCGGGAAGATATTTCGGGCGCGTCGTTTTCATCAGGCCATGAACTCCATCGCTGCAAATCGAACCGTCGAAGCCTCTTGAAATACGGCGTCACTGTCAAGCGGGCCTTCACAGAGACGGCAAACGCGGACTTCTCATTCACTCCGGCGACCTGATTATGCTTTTCCCGCCAACGGAGAAGAAAGACGCGTGCTTCAGCGGCCGCGATGAAGGGCAGTTGCGGTGGATGGCGTCGGTGCTGCGCGAGGTTTCGGCCGCGCCCGCTTGACTGGCCCGGCTCAGGCGTCCAGACATTCCCGCACGGCCAGGGCAAGGGACTGGGGCTTGAACGGTTTTTGCAAAAACCGAATCCCCTGGGGAGCGTCGAAATTCATTTTGGCGAGGTCCACACTGTAGCCGCTGGTGCAAATGACTTTCAGGTCCGGTTTCTCCGTCCGCAATTTCCCGGCCAGTTCCCAGCCGGTGATGCCTTCGGGCATCACCATGTCCGTCAACAGCAAATCAATCTCCTGGGCGTGTTGCGGCCAAAGCTTCAGGGCCTCGGCTCCCGTGGCGCCTTCCAAAACCCGATACCCGTAACATTCCAGAATCTGCCGGGCCATCAGCCGCAATTCCGCCTCGTCTTCCACCACCAGGATCGTTTCACTGCCGCCGCGAACGTCCTTCTCCGTCGATTTCATCGTCGCCGGCTCAACCTGTTTGGAAGTCGTCGGCAGAAAAATTCTGAACACGGTTCCCGCGCCCACTTTGCTCGACACCTCAATCCATCCACGATGCAGCTTGGTAATGCCATACACCGTGGCCAGCCCCAGGCCGGTGCCCTTGCCGACTTCCTTGGTGGTGAAAAACGGATCGAAAATGCGGCTCAGCACCTGCGCCTCCATGCCCAAGCCCGTGTCGGTGATGCTGAGGCAGACGAACTGTCCCACGCGCGCCTCTGCGTTTTGTTGAACGTACTGTGCGTCAATGTCCGCGGCGGCCGTGCGGACGATGAGCTGTCCGCCTCGGGGCATCGCGTCGCGCGCGTTGACGGCCAGGTTAATGACGATTTGTTCGACCATGCTGGCGTCGGCGTAAATCGCCGGGAGCTGCCGCGCGAGATCGAAATTCAGAACAATGTCTTCGCCGAGCGTTCGTTCGAGCATGGAAGCGACATTGCTGATGACTTCCTTCAGGTCCAGCGGGCGCTGTTGAATGATCTGGCGGCGGCTGAAGGTCAGCAATTGACGCGTCAGGTTGGCCGCGCGATCGGCCGCCGCGGAAATCTTCTTCAACGGTTCCTGCAGCTCCGGCAAGACGCTGCTTTTGGCCAGCAGCAAGTCCGTATGCCCTTTGACGATCGTAAGAATATTGTTGAAATCGTGCGCCACACCGGCGGCGAGCTGGCCGATCGATTCCATTTTCTGCGACTGGCGGAGTTGCGCTTCGAGGTTGAGACGCTCGGTGATGTCCTCCACGCTGCCTTCGAAGTAAAGCACGCGGCTCTCAGCGTCGCGCACGGCCCGAATGTTTTCCTCCACCCAGATGACCGAGCAATCGCGACGGCGCATCCGTGTTTCGTAGCGGCGCACCGCGTCATCGCGGCCAATCAACAACTGCCATCGCTTGCGATCTCCGGGATCAACATAAAGGTCATTGGCGTTCACCCTCAGCAACGAGTCGCAGTCCGGATAGCCGAGCGTTTGGACCATGGCCGGATTGGCATCAATAATTTTTCCCTCCGGCGTGGTTTTCCAAAGCCCGATCAGAACGTCATTGAACAACGCCAGGTACCGGCTCTCCGCCTCCTTCAAGGCACGCCATTGGGCCTTTCGTTCGAGGGCAAGCCTCACCGCGCCAGGCAAACGGGCGTAATGCTTGGACGCTTTGAGCACATAATCATCCAGCCCGGCTTTCATCGCCTCGACCGCGACCTCCTCGCTGCCGGTGCCGGTGAACATGATGACCGTACAATCGGGCCAGCGATTTTTGATAGCCCGCAGCACCGCCAGACCGTCGGACCAGCGCAACTGATAATCGGTGATGACCAGATCGCAGCCGTCGGCTTCGAGCGCCAGGGCAAAATTCGTCGCGTCGGTGATTTGATCGATCCGGAGGTTGGAAAAATCGCGCTGCAATTCGCGAATAGCCAGCGCGCGGTCATCCGGATTGTCATCCACCACCAGAATGCGTAACTGGTCTTTCATAAAACATCCCTTGATCGAACACCCGGCACTTTTCATCCACCTCTCAGTTGCGGTTTCTCGTTTAGAATCAGCCAGTACAGGTTCAGATTTTTCACCATCTCCACCAGGCTGTCAAATCCGCCTGGCTTCACGATGTACGAGTTTGCTCCCAGATCAAACGCCTTGTTGATGTCCGGACTCTGGTTGGAGGAAGTCAGCACTACCACCGGGAGCCGCTTCAATCCCGCCTGCTGGCGCAACCATCGCAGCACTTCAAAGCCCGACTTGCGCGGCATCTTCAGATCCAGCAGCAGCAACACCGGCAGCGGATGGCGTTGCCGGTCGGCGTACTGGGCTTGTCCGCTCAGGTACGCCATTGCCTCCTCGCCATCGCGCACCACCTGCAGCGGATTAGCGATGTTGGTCTTTTGAAACGCGCGTTGGAGCAAAAACACATCGTTGGGATCGTCATCCGCCAACAAAACGACGTATTCCCTGGGGTTCATGTCTGCCCTTTCTTCAGTTCGATCCAGAACTTGCTCCCTTTACCTTCGGCCGATTCAAGTCCGACGCGACCGCCCAATCGTTCGACTCCCCTTTGAACAATCGCCAGACCGATGCCGGTGCCGGGGTAGGTTTCGACACCGTGAAGCCGTTCAAAAATCCGGAAGATACGCTCCCGATGTTCCGCGGCAACGCCGATGCCATTGTCCTCGATCCATAAGCGGAAAAAGTCGCCGCTCTCCTCCCCCCGGAGCCGCACACGCGGCGTCACGCCGGGAGCAACAAACTTGATGGCGTTGGAAACCAGATTTCCCACCACCTGTCCCAGTGTGGCGCGATGGCCCAGCACCGCCGGCAGAATACCCTCCACGGCGAGCTTCACTTTTTTTTCGTGCAGATCGGATTCAAGCTGGTGCTTCACATCGGCCACCACCACCGCCAGATCGACCGCTTTCAATTCCAGGTCAGTCCGGCTCAGCCGGCTGTAGGCGAGCAGGTCCTGGATCAGGGTGTCCATCCGACCGGCAGCGGTCACGATTCGGTGGCAGTAGTCCTTGCCAGTGTCATCGAACCGGGCCGCGTAATCCTCCAGCAACGCGTTGGAAAGTCCCTGCAACGCGCGCAACGGCGCGCGAAGATCGTGGGAGACGGAATAGGTAAAGGACTCCAGCTCCTTGTTGATCGCCTCCAACTGCGCCGTGCGCTCAATCACCCGCTGTTCGAGGTCCGCGTTCAGTTTTTGGATTTCCTCTTCCGCGCGTTTGCGCTCGGTGATGTCGCGGAGGAAACAAGTGTACATCGTGGGTTCCTCCCACGAGTTGCGAGTGATGGCCAGTTCGGCCCGAAAATCCGTTCCATCAGCGCGCATAACGGTCAATTCGATTGGTCGTCCCAACAGACTCCCCACGCCGGTCATCAGGTATTCTGCCAGCCCGTCACGGTAGTACTCGCGCAGCGAAGAAGGAATGATCAGCTCGTCCATTTTCCTTCTCAACGCCTCCGTCCTGCGGTAGCCGAAAATTTTCTCCGCCGCAGGATTCCATTCATGAATCCGTCCTTCGTGATCAATGGAAAGAATCGCATCGAGCGCGGTTTCCAGTATAGCGCTTTTGCGCGCCTCGCTTTCGCGCAACGCATCTTCCGCTCGTTTTCGTTCGGTGATGTCGCGGGAAATCTTGGAAGCGCCTATGATCCTGCCGGTCGAATCCTGGAGCGGCGATATGCTCAGAGAGACATCGACTCGGGAGGCATCTTTCCGCAAGCGAGCCGTTTCATAATGCTCGATCCGCTCGCCGTTTTTGAGTTTTTCGAGAATTTTCGCTTCCTCGCCTTGCAGTTCGGGCGGGACCAACAAACTGATCGAACGGCCTACGATCTCTTCAGCCGAGTAGCCGAAGATTCTCACCGCAGCCGCGTTCCAACTCAGAATGGTGCCTTCCAAGGTCTCGCCGATAATCGCGTCCCCCGAAGACTCCACGATTGCAGCCAGTTGGTTGCGCGTTGCTTCCGCCCGTTTGCGTTCGGTCACGTCGCGCAATATGGCCAGCGTGTAAATCTCCCCTTTCAGCTTGTAAGCGCACACCTCCACCTCCAGATCAAATTCGGAGCCGGCCCTGCGCAGGCCGCGAGTCGCGTAATGTGTGGGAGCGGCCTCGCTGTTCGCCCGGCGCCGTATGTTTTCCCGAATGAATTCCTTCTGGGACGCCGCGATAAGTTCAAGCACGGACGTTCCCACCAGTTCTTCCGGCCGGCCATAGCCAAACAATTTCAAGTAAGCGGGATTCACCATCACATGAATTCCGGCTTTCGACACACAAATGGCATCGACCGAGTTGTCAAAAATAGCCTGGAGCTTGGTCTGACTTTCCCGCAGCGCCTCGGCCGTCCGTTTGTGCTCCACAATTTCTGCCATGAACGCATCGTTCGCGGCGGCCAGTTCCGCGGTGCGTTCCTGGACCCGTTGCTCCAACTCGCGGCGCGCATTGGCCAGTTCGGCTGTGCGCTCCACGACTCGCAGTTCCAACTCGCCATGCGCTGTTCGCAGTGCTTCCTCGGCTCGCTTGCGCTCCGCGACGACCGCGGTAACCGCCACCGCCGTAATACCCACCACCCCCATGAACGACTGCAAAAAAATAAGAGACTCGTTCTGCGTGTCTCCGACAAAAGGTCCGTAGCCGTGCAACGTCCCCCAGATTGCAATCCCCGAAAGCACACAGGTCACTGTCACCGTTTCACGCTCACCAAACCGGAATGCCGCCCAGATCAGGGGTGGAATGCACAGAAATGAGAGCGGATAACTTTTGACTCCGGTAGGCAGCAAGCCGGCGAATACGATTTCACAAACCAGGAACAAAACCACCAAAAATAAAGCGGCCTCAAACGACTTGGCCCGGCTCCAGCGCAGGCTCGGCTTCGCGCTCCAGAGGACGAAAAACGGGGTCACGATCAGGGCGCCGACGGCGTCCCCCAACCACCAGGTCAGCCAGATGGCCCCGTAGTTGGACCCGGTGACAGAGCCGCCCAGCGAAAGGCTGGCCACACCGATCGTGGCGCTCACCGCTGTGCTCACCATCGCGGCCAGCACCGCAAACTTAAAAACAGTTCGCGGGTGATCGAAGGCCGCGCGACCACCGGCGAACCTGTTCACCAGGTACGCGCCGAGCAATCCTTCGAGGGTGTTGCCAGTGGCGATGCCGAGTGAGGTCGCAACAGAGCCGGCCGTCGTGATGTTCACGAGGAATGCTCCCAGAAAAATCACAGGCCAAACGCGATACCCAAGCACGAGAAGCCCCGCGAGGGCGATTCCTGTGGGCGGCCATACCGCCGTCGCGTTTTCGTGGACGAAGGCCAACCTCAGGCCAAGCTTGCCCGCGACAAAGTAAACGGTGAGCAAAACCAGGAGTGCTCCGAGACTTTCCGACCTCCGTGC
>QHOP01000186.1 GCA_003219345.1 Verrucomicrobiota bacterium | reverse complement strand
TTTTCGATGCCCGAGCAAACGCCCATTTCCAGCATCATTTCCAGGTCGTATTCCGTCCGCATCTTGAGACGCTGGGCTTCCAGCAATTTGCCGCGCGCCTCGAACCAGCCGATACGTTCGGTCAATTCCTCGCGAATGGTGAGCGCCGCGCGTTTGATTTTGTCCATGGGCGTCACGAATTGTTTGCCCGGATAAATCGTAATGCCCGGCGGCGATTCGATCTTATGGCCGGACAGGGGATCGAACCGCGTGATGCGCTCAATCCGGTCCCCGAAGAACTCGATTCGCAGCGCGTCCTCGGTCCCGGCGGGGCAAAGCTCGATGGTATCGCCGCGCACGCGAAACTGGCCCCGCGTGAACTCGAGGTCGTTCCGGCTGTATTGCAGGTCCACGACGCGTTCCAGGAATTGCTCGCGCGTGATTTCCTGCCCGGCGCGGATCGAGACCACCATCGCTTCGTAATCCTCCTTGCTGCCGATCCCGTAAATGCACGAGACGCTGGCGACGACCAGGACGTCGCGCCGCGCAAACAACGAACTCATCGTGGACAAACGCAGCCGCTCGATTTCCTCGTTGCGGCTCGAATCCTTCTCGATGAACGTGTCCGTGCGGGGGATGTAAGCTTCGGGCTGGTAGTAATCGAAGTAACTGACGAAATATTCGACCCGAAATGACCAGCGTCGGTTTGCTGACGTTTTTGACAACGTTCGCGATGGCGAACGTTTTGCCCGATCCCGTCACACCGAGCAGCGTCTGATGTTTTGCGCCCGACAAAATCCCCTGGGTCAGCTTCGCGATGGATTGCGGCTGATCACCCGAGGGTTGGTAGGGCGCGACGAGTTCAAACATCCAGGGCGAACTTAGGGAGAGCTCAGAGATGTGTCAACGGAACGGTTTCTTCTGCTCAAGACGAGGGTAAAACTCTTCTTTACTTGCGAGGTCCCGGCGGCAAATCTATCCGCTCTAGTATGGACAGTCTTTTGTCTCTGTTGAACGGTGACTTATCGATTTGGGGCGTGATCGCCCTGCCTGTGGGAGTCGCGATTTGCTTCGGTCCGGCTTTGTTCATGTGGCTGAAGGCCGAGTTGGGAACGGAACCCGAGGATAAGGACGACGGCCGCCGCTAAGGAGGAACGATTTCGTTGGCGGTGCCTTCCAACACCGCGAGGAACCACGAGGCCGCGGAATGGATTCGCCGAGTTCTTCGTTGTCACGGTCGGAAATCTGCGTAAGCTCCCTTTCCGAAAAAAATGAAAACTCTCTTTGCGTCAGTCCTTCTCCTTTCCTTCTCAATTCAGTTGCGCGCTGAGGTAAAAGACCCGATGCCGCTTTGGCCGAACGGCGCGCCGGGGGCGTTGGGCAAAGAGGACAAAGACATTCCCACCATCACGCCCTATTTGCCGGAGCCGGACAAAACGACTGGCGCGGCGATGGTCGTCTGTCCGGGGGGAGGATATGGCGGCCTGGCGCAGCACGAAGGAAGAGACTACGCGCTTTGGTTGAACCAACACGGCATCACCGCGTTCGTGCTCAAGTATCGCCTTGGCTCGAATGGCTATCGGCATCCGGCGATGCTCAACGACGCGGCGCGCGCCGTGCGGCTGGTGCGGTCGAAGGCAGGGGACTGGAAAATTGATCCGACCCGCGTCGGCATCATCGGTTCTTCGGCTGGCGGACATTTGGCGTCCACGTTGCTGACGCATTTTGATGCAGGCAAACCGGACGCCGATGACCCGGTGGAGCGGCAAAGCTCGCGACCGGACATTGGCATCCTTTGTTATCCGGTCATCACGATGGGAGAGCACACGCATCAAGGTTCGAAGAATAATTTGCTCGGCAAAGACCCCTCGCCGGAGTTGGTGAAATTGCTCTCAAACGAACTACAGCTGACGAAGGACACGCCGCCTTGTTTCATTTTTCACACGGACGAAGACACGGCGGTGCCGGTGGAGAATTCACTGATGTTCGCCGAATCGTTGAGGAAGGCCGGTGTGCGGTTCGACTTGCACATTTATCAAAAGGGCCGGCATGGCATCGGGCTGGCGGACAAGCCGCCGTTCGAGCATCCGCATCCCTGGGCGAACGATTGCCTGTTCTGGCTGAAAGAGCAGGAGTTCGTGAAATAAGTTTTGATCCGCTAATGACGCGAATCGACGCGAATCGACCGGCCTTTTCCATCCCTGAAACGGTCGGAAGGGAAGCGCGTCGAGGGGATCGGACTTGATCGCTCGCCGTCGCCGCGTTGGCCGGGCCGCGAATTGAGCCGTCAGCACTGTCCGCGGCAGCGTGACGGAGGCGCGCGGGGCCGCGCGCACAGACTTTTGGCAGAGTTCCGCTAACTCACGAGCTTGAAGACAGAAAAGTCGAACCCCGAGGTGCCGCTATTCCAACATCCAAAAAGGTACCGATCACCGGGCGAACTGTGACGAAATCGCTCAACAAATTGCGAAAGGAGTCTATTGACCGCTTTCTCGGTCTTCTCTTTACCCTTTGGGCAAAAAATCATGACCCGGTGGTCGGCGCGAGCCAAGACAAGCTTCTGAAAGTCATCCTCGGCACCACCGGGACCACCCGGTTGCCATTCGACCTCCATTACAAGCTTCGCTCCGATAAGACTGTCTTTTTGATAATCCAGCCAGCACAGGTCGTAGAGCCATTCGCGTCCGTGTGCGTGTTTGCACCTGTTGGCGCACACTTCGTGTTTTCCGTCACGACCCAATCTGGCCACGGATTCTTTTACCCGGCGCGTCCAAGCTTTGCCATCCAATCCTTCTGCATTGTTGCAGACTCCTTTAAGTGCATCGATAATTTTGGATTCCGTCTGGTCGGGTTTTGTTCGGATGTACGGTGCGAGTCGCTGTGCATGGCTGGATTTTGAAATGGGCTTCTTGGTCATTGTTCGATGAGAGCCGACCCAGCGCCTAAAGTCAACCTCCACCGAAATCTCTGTTGAGTCCGCCAAGGTCGAAAAAGTAATTGCTTCACTCTGGATCGCCGCGGACTCTACGAGCACCGATGGCGATGGACTTCTTTGAGCGGCAGGAAATGGCGCGGGTCAACAGCCGGAAGATTGTCCTGCTGTTTGTGCTGGCGTTGCCATGCGTCATCGCGGCGGTCTATGTCGTCAGCGTTGCCGTTTATGCGCTCGGATGGCCTTTCTTCGCCTTTTGGCGCAGCGTCTTTGTCGAAATCCATTCCACATCCGCGGGGACGGCTTATTTCATTTCGCTCTGGCAACCGACACTTTTCTTGTGGGTTGCCGGTGGCACGTTGGCGGTGGTTTTCGGCGGCAGCCTCTACAAATTGAAACAACTGGCGCCGGGCGGCCACGTTGTCGCGCTGCTGCTCGGCGGCGAGCGGCTCAATCCCGAAACCAAAAAGCTCGACGAGCTGCGGCTGCTGCACGTGGTCGAGGAAATGTCGGTCGCTTCCGGCACGCCCGTGCCGGACATTTACATCCTGCGCCGCGAGTTCGGGCTGAACGCGTTCGTCGCCGGGCACACCGTGAGCGATATGGTCGTGTGCGTGACCGAGGGCTGCCTCAAGAACCTAACACGCGACGAACTGCAAGGCGTCATCGCCCATGAATACAGCCACATTTTCAACGGCGACATGCGCCTGAACATGAGACTCATGGGTCTGGTCCACGGATTGCTTTGCATCACGCTGCTGAGCTATTGGGTGATGAGCCGGACCTATCGCGAGAGCGACCGTGACATTGGAGGCGAGCCGGAAGTGCGCACAGGCGTCGAGGTGTTGGTTGACCTGGTGATTCTGGTGCTCGGATTCCTCATTGCCTTCATCGGCTGGAACGGCGCGTTTTTCGGCCGCATCATTAAAGGAGCTGCCTCGCGACAGCGCGAATTTCTCGCCGATGCCGCCGCCGTCCAGTTCACGCGTTATCCTGAAGGGCTGGCGAACGCCTTGAAGAAGGTGAAGAAGTCACCCGAAGGTTCCATTATTCATTCACCGCGCGCGGAGGAATCAGACCATGATGGGGGTGAGCTTCGTGCCTGAACCGAAACCCCTCATCCCGTCCCTGTCCCCAGCGGAAGGGGAGAGCGTGGCCGACAGGCCGGGTGAGGGAAGTTTCATCACGCGTTTGTTGGCGCCCAAAGATGGCGCAACCGAGTCAATGGCATCCGCCGCGATTGACGCAAAGGACGCGCTGGCGAACGTTGGCGTGCCGGTGGGGCGGCATCTGATCTATGTGGCGAACCTGATGGAGGCGTTGCCTGAGCAGGTTCGACGCGCCGCTCGCGAACCTCGCGGCGCGACGGATTTGATTTATGTGTTGTTGCTCAGTCCGGTCGAAAGCGTGCGTGAAGCGCAGCTTCGTCTGCTGAAATCCCGATTAAGCTCTGAAGCATCCCTGAAAATCAGCGCCCTGCTGTCCGTTGTCCGCGACTTGAATGAGCTCATCAAAATTCCGCTGGTTGCGCTGGCATTTCCGGCGCTGCGCCGGCTGTCGCTGCCGGAATACGCAGCGTTCATGGAAAACACGGCAGCGCTCATCGCGGCCGATCGGCAGGTGGATTTGTTCGAGTTCGCGTTGCAAAAAATGCTGCGCCGCCATTTGGAACCCAAATTCAAACCGGTTCCGAAACCGGACGCGCGTTATTCCGCGCTTAACGAGCTGACCGTCTTCTGCTCCACCCTGCTCTCCGCGCTGGCGCATGCCGGCCAGGACACCTCAAACGAAGCACAGGCCGCGTTTGAGCGAGGCGCGAAGCTTCTTAAGCAGGATGGCGCGGACTGCAAATTCGTGGCCCTGGCGGCTTGCACGTTCAACGCCGTCGAAGCGGCTTTGGACGGCCTGGCGAGAGCGGCGTTTCCGCTAAAAAAACTTTTCCTCGATGCCTGCGCGCTTACCGTCGCTGCCGATGGCCGCATTCGCCCGCGCGAAGCGGAATTGTTGCGGGCCATTGCGGACAGTCTGGGTTGTCCGATGCCACCATTTGTTTTTGCCGATCTCTGCAAGACAAAGTAATAGGCAAGTCTGCAGGGAGACTATCGAATGCAAGCCACAAAGAGGCTCAAAATGCTTAAAAAGGAATTCCTTTTGTGGCTCTTGTGCCTTTTTGTGGCCAAGACAATCTTGTCAGCTTGAAAAGATTTGGCGGGATGGCAGTGCAGGTTGGAAACCTGCGCCACGTCCAAGGTGGCGATACCCGAAGCCGTCCCCGGCGCGTCCAGCGACCGCTGACGTGGGACGCCGCGGCGCGGCATCCCTAGCTGGGGAAGACACGCGTCTGGCTACAAGTGCGTCGGTGATTTGTAATTTCCACTAACGTTCAGTTCGTGCGATAAGGGTGCAGCTATGCCGATGGATTTTGTCGAACAACAAGAGCATGCCCGGCGGAAAACCAGGCGCCTGATTCTCTATTTCGCCACAGCCGTGACGGCGATGATCGGGGTCATTTACGTTCTGCTGGCAGCAGTCTTCCTCGGTTCGCGCCATATACCACCCAACCACCTCAACGGATTGTGGAATCCTGAATTGTTTGCCGTCGTCAGCGCCGGCACGTTGTTGATCATCGTTTTTGGCAGCTTCTACAAAATCCGCGAAGTCGCGGAGGGCGGCGCCGCCCTCGCAACGCGACTGGGCGGCCAATTGCTCAACCCGCACACAAACGATGCCGACGCGCGAAAGCTGCTCAATGTCGTCGAGGAAATGGCGATTGCCGCGGGGATACCCGTTCCGCAAGTTTTCGTCCTGCAGGACGAGGAGGCAATCAATGCATTTGCCGCCGGATATTCTACCAGTGATGCGATCATCGGCGTGACGCGCGGTTGCATGAAACTTCTCACACGCGATGAACTGCAGGGAGTTATCGCACACGAGTTCAGCCATATTCTCAACGGTGACATGCGGCTGAACATGCGCCTCATTGGGTGGGTGTTCGGGATTCTCTGTCTGACAATCATCGGGAAGCTCCTTCTGCGAACCCGTGGACGGAAGAACCCGGCGCCGATAGTAGGATTGGTGCTGATCATCATGGGGGCAATCGGCGTTTTCTTTGGCCGGCTGATCAAAAGCGCAGTCTCGCGTCAGCGGGAGTTTCTGGCGGACGCCTCAGCGGTGCAGTTCACCCGCAATCCGGATGGGATCGCCAACGCGTTGAAAAAAATCGGAGGCTTGGAGTACGGGGCGAGGTTGTCAACAGATTACGCGGAGGAAGCGAGTCATCTCTTTTTCGGGAATGCTCTGGGGGAAAGCATCCTTTTTTCAACGCATCCACCACTGAAAGAGCGAATCCGTCGAATTGATCCGAGTTTCGACGGCAAATTTCCGCGCGTCGCGATTGAGACAAAGCCGGCTACGTTAGTCCCGGCGCCGCAAGCGCGTCGCCCGTCTGGAATCCTTGGCGCCTTGGGCGGGGCTGCGTCCGCGGTGGAGTCCGTTCCCGCTGCCTGCGCTTTGTCTCAAATCAGCACCCCGCTGCCCGAACACCTCGCCCGTGCCGGAGGAATTCTGGCGGCCCTGCCGGAAGCAGCAGCCCGCGCCGCGCGCGAACCGTTCGATGCCAACGCGCTGATCTTTGCGATGCTGCTGAGTTCCGACGAGACGGTGCGGGCGGCGCAATTGAAGAGTTTGGAATCGCAGATCAGTGTTGTGCTGGTTCAAGCGACCGGCAAACTGTTTGCGGCAATCGCCGGCCTCGAACGCGACGCGCGGCTGGCGCTGGCGGCAATGGCGATGCCCGCATTGCGGCGGCTTACGTCAGCACAATACGACGTATTCACCCGTGGAGTTCAGTCCCTCATCGAAGCTGACCGGCAAATTGACCTGTTTGAATACGCGCTCCAAAAGATGGTGCATCGTCATATCGAGTTTCGTTTCCGGCCAGGGCAGAAATCCGTCGTGCAATACTACGTGCTCAAGCCGCTGGTTGGGGACAGTGTCGTTCTTCTTTCCGCGTTGGCCCGCTTCGGTCAGGAGGATGAGGCACAGACCCAGACGGCCTTTCGGGCCGGCGTGGCGCGGCTTGGTCTGGACCCGAACAGCGTTGGGATACTCTCGGGTGATGAATGTAATCTGCCTCAAATCGACCGGGCACTGGACCACCTCGGACAAGCGTCGCCGCGGCTTAAGGCGCTCGTGCTCGACGCGTGCGCTCACACGGTCGCCAGCGACGGCGCGCTGGAGGCCAGAGAGGCCGAACTGCTGCGCGCCATTGCAGACACGCTCGATTGTCCTGTCCCGCCGTTCATCGAGTCGGCCAGCGGTTGATTCTTTCGGGAATCGACGTTTTTGGGCGTAGCCATGGACGTAAGGAGGCGGATAGAAATGGCGATCGCGTCGGTCCTCCTCCTCACGTCGGTGGCTACAGGCTGTCGTGATTTCATGCGGAGTATGAAAATACCCGCGTTAGCGTGTTTGTCCTCGTTCCCGCTTGCCGTGCCGGTGTGGTTCGCCTAATTTTTAAGCAGTGCCGATGGAGTGCGCGCGTAGCTCAATTGGATAGAGTGACGGCCTCCGAAGCCGAAGGTTGTGGGTTCGACTCCCGCCGCGCGCACCATTTGTTTTGGAAATGTCAGCCCGCCGGGTTCGCCGCAGGCTCAAGAAAAGGTCTAGGATCGTTGCCCGAACTGACCGATGGCTTAACAGTGGGCGGTGTGTTTAGTCTACGACCGGCTGTTGGCTTCGGTGTTCTCGGCTTGTCTTCGTCGATAATTCCAAGAGCGATGTAGGCTTGTCTCAATCCATAACTCGTTGAGAGTATTTGCAAGTTATGGCTCCCCAGCTTCATCCATTTCAAAGCTGTCTGTCTGGAGATTTGCGGGCAATTCTCTTGAAGCCACCTGACCCAGCACCCAGGCCCGACAAGCTCCTTGGTCCGCTTGAGTTTCTGCCCGCAGAGTATGGCTTCGGCCAGCGCCTCGCGGCTTTTCTCCCTCGCGGCTTTAATCAGTCCGGCAACGGATTCATAGCTCTCGCGCAGTTCGCAAGCCAGTTGCTTCAGTTCCGAAGGCTCTTTAATCGTGTTGCTCTTCGTGTTGATTTTATTGATTGCAGTTTTTACTGCCATGGCTTTGTCCTCCAATCGTGTCGGCAATGATCTCCCGCGCGACAAGTTCTGTTTCACGGCTGAACGACTCAAGATTCTCAAACGTCATGCGCCGGGTGGAAGCGTTCGCAATGCCAAGTTTTCCGCCGGTGCGGAATTTTTTCGTGCTGCGACTGTTTCCACGGAAACGGGAAATATTCTCTCCCCGTATGGCGACGCTTTCTGTCAAACATTTGGTTGGCGATGTCTCATTTTTGCAAGACAACGCAAATCAAGAACTGGCGCGCTTCGTCCTCTTGGTCTCGAGGACGAGGACGAGCACGAGAACGATTGGGTTCATGATCCCGATGCGCGATTTTGGAACCGTCGAGGCTACGCCGATCAACCGCCCCCTCAGCCCGTCCCTCTCCCCCTCCGAGCGGCAGAGGGCGCCCGAACGATCCGCGGTTGGAAAACCGTGGGAAACTGCCCATGAACCTCGTAGCCGCCGACTTGAGTCGGCGCACGTGTTTGCTTTCGAGGCAAAGGATTAACGCCGACTGACGTCGGCGGCTACGGTTCAGGGGTTCAATGCGTGAGATTTTCTTTCGGAGAATTCTCGCCCTTCCCTTCCTTCAGCGGATGAGGGGAGAGGGTGGTCCAGCAGCGCAGGGCCCCGGGTGAGGGGAGTGCCGCACGCGACATTGATTGGAAATTACTTTTGGCAACCGCTATAGGCCACGGAATCAGTGGTTGGCGGAGCCGTTGACATGGATCGTCAGGCTCCTGGTACTGGTGGTGCCGCGGGTGCACGTGACGGTGAGTGTGACCGTGAAATCCCCTGGAGAAGTGTAAATGTGAGTGGGATTTTGCTCGGTGTTGTGGGGCGAGCCGTCGCCAAAGTCCCAGTTCCACGCCGCGACAGGCGCGCCCCCGGACTTATCGGTGAACCGCACTGTCAACGGTACATTGCCTGAAGTCGGCTCGGCCACGAAGTCGGCGGTCAAGCCCGACGGTGGCGGTGCTGGCGTTGTGACATGAATCGCCAGGTTCTTGCTGTTGAAACCGCCGCGGCCCGTCACCTTCAGTGTCACCGTGTAGTCCCCGGCATTGTTGTACGTGTGCGATGGACTCGGCGTCGAACTGTGCGACGAACCGTCCCCAAAGTTCCAATCCCGGCTCGTGATGCTGCCGCTGGAGCGGTCCGTGAACTGCACCGCCAAAGGCGCCTGGCCCGAGATATTGTTCGCCGTGAAGTCCGCCGTCGGCGCGGGCGGCGGTGCTGAGTCATTATCGTGGATGGTTACCGTCGCGCTGTTGGGTGAACCCACATCGTAGGCTGCGTCCTGCGAAAGCGTCAGCACCACCGTTTCATCGCTCTCCACTTGACTGTCATCAATCGGCGTCACCGTCACGGTCGCTGAAGCGGCCCCGGCTGGAATCGTCACTGAGGTGGGGAGGGTTTGATAGTCGATTCCGTTGGCTGCGGAGCCGCCCAGCGAATACCGGACCGTCAGCGCGGAGGCCATGCTGCCGCTGCGACTCAGCGTGAACGTGCCCGGATCAGGCCCTTGCTCGGACGCATCGGGATCGGTCGCCGCGACGCCCACGGTGGGTTGTGGCGGCGGCGGCCCCTGATCGTTGTCGTGGAGGGTGACCGTGGCGCTGCTGGGCGAACCGACGCTGTAACCCGCTCCGGCCACCAGCGTGACAATCACCGTTTCGTCTCCTTCAACTTCCGAGTCGTCAATGGGCGTGATCGTCAGGTCGGCATCCGCCAAACCCGCGGGGAAGGGGCTGGTGGTGGGCAATTGCTGGTAATCGACTCCATTGACGGCCGTGCCGGAGAAAGTCCAGCTCACCTGAATCGCCTGCGAGGTGTCGCCGGTCCGGTGGAAGCGGATGATGCCATTATCCGGCCCGCTCTCCGAAGCCTCCGCATCAAATGCCGACAGCGTGAGGACCGGCTCTGCAGGAGGAGTCCCGTCGTTGTCCGCGATGGTGATCGTCGCGCTGCTGGGTGAACCCACCGTGTATGCTGCGTCCTGCAAGATCGTGAGCACCACCGTTTCGTTGCCCTCGACTACCGTGTCGTCAATCGGCGTCACTGTCACCGTGGCCGAGGAGGCGCCCGCCGCAATCGTCACTGAAGTTCCCAGTGGCTGGTAATCCGTCCCGTTTTGCCCCGTACCCGCCAACGTGTACTTCACCGTCAAGGACGCCGACGTGTTCCCCGTTCGGCTGATGGTGAAGGTTCCCGAATCCGGCCCCTGTTCCGATGCGTTCG
>QHOP01000185.1 GCA_003219345.1 Verrucomicrobiota bacterium | reverse complement strand
TACTACTATCCCAAAAACGTCGTGCCGCTGATCCAGCAATACATTGCGGAAGGCAACAATCCCGATCAGCCGGGTCGCCTGGTGCAATGGCTGTATCCGCGCACGCCCGTTTACACCTGGACCGTGCCGGGCCTTTGGTACGATATCGGGTCGAAGGAAACCCTGGAGGAAGCGAACCGCATCTTTGCCCGCCACAGGTAACGCCTGCGCATTGGCATCGTGGAAAGTAACGGTTTTGAAGCTGGAGCAAATTGAGTAAAACTGTAGCCGCAAAAGAACGCAAAGAACACAAGGGAAACAGACATCTTTGCGATCTCTGCGTTCTTTTGCGGCTGATAGCGGCTACACAAATCATGAAAGCGCTCTAATGCCGACGTTCACCCGGTCCGCTCCCGGGGCAGTCGCAAAGGTCCAAGCCAGGATCAAACTCTTAAACACAGTTCGCATACAAAGGCAGGCGCATCTGGATTCACAACCAACCAAGCTCGAATTACTGGCTGGAAGGCTCCGCTTTCACTCGATAGAAACGGCTCGCCGCGTTGGTCTGAGGCAGAGTCCAGTGGTTGGTCTGCAACGGCCAGGCGGCGCCGGGGAGCGCCGCCCAGTTGGTGCTGGCCAAAGACTCTTTGCTTTCCAGAGTATAGACATGGTTCGTGCCCGGACTGCTCCAGTAGAATCCGAGATTTTGCTCTTCGGGGATAACGGACAAGTAAAGCGGCGCCGGGCCCAGTTCTCTCACGACCGTGTAGTGCCAGAAGCCAATTAACCCCTCGCCGCCACGCGACCAATCGGACTGCTCCAGTTGGGTAGGGCTGCCATCGAGCTCTTCGGCTGTAATATCACCAAACTTTAGGAACTGTTCCACTTGCCAGGACCATTTAGGAAATTTCGGGTCCAGGAAATTCCGATTGATATCGTCCTTCGCGGCGACAACTTTGGCCCCGACGAGCAGCCGATCCCCCTCCGAATAGCCTAGCTAGACCGTATCGTGAAACCAGGTAGCGGGCATGGCTGATGTCCTCCGCTTTGGACAGTGGCAGAACATAAGAATCATTGTAACCGGTCACCATGCTATGTATCTCTCCCACCAAAAAGTAGATGGTTTCACCTGCGACCGCCTTTGTTAAGGCAGTCGCAAAGGTCCAAGCCAGAATCAAACTCTTAAACACAGTTCGCATACACGCTAGGCGCATCTGGATTCACGATCTTTCTAGCTGTCGGTCCGCCGATCAAAGCGGGGCGACATTGATTCCAATCTCAAGGTTCCATTTGGGCATAACACTCAAGGCCAGACCAGGAAATTACGAGGCCAGACACACCGTGGGTGATTGGGTAGTTCGATGTCGAAAGCTTATGCAGTTTGGTTCCCGCTCCGCCCGCTGGAGTGGTTGCCAGAAATCATTTCCGGATAAGCCGCGTGTCCCCTCACCCCGTCCCTCTCCCCTTGCGAAGGGGAGAGGGTGCCCGGAGGGCGGGTGAGGGGGTCCGTACTGCTGCCTGAGCGGAAATTATTTTTGGCAGTCGCTATATGACGGTTGCGGATCGACCTTCGGCTTCCAATTTGGAATCGCCTTGCCGTCACCGGCACCTCCGTTAATCTGCCGCCATGAAGCCCGACGCACCGGACCATGCCCAACGACGTGTGACGATTTACTTCGTTGTGATGCCGGCCATCATTCTGGCTCCGCTGTTTTTTGGCTTCTGGCTGTGGCGGAAGTCGTCTCCGGGCGACGACGAGTTCGCTCGTTTGATGAATACCGGCAAGGGTTACTACGAACAAGGCGAGGCGGCCAAAGCGGTTGAAGCGTTTCAAAAGGCGGTTTCGCTCCAGCCGACTCATCCCGATGCGTTGTTGAATCTCGCCAACGCCTGTCTGCTCGCGGACCAAAGCGACCGTGCCATCCAATTCGCGCAGCAGGTATTGAGCGTGGAGCCCAATTCCGCGGCGGCCTGTTACATCGCTGGTTGCGCGAACATGCGCCTGCGGAAGTTCGAGGAAGCGGTCAAGTCCATACAGCAGGCCAAGGACCTCGATCCAAAAGTCAACGCCGTCAGCCTCCAGCTTGGCCGCGCCCAGATGGAGCTGGGGCATTACGAGGACGCCGCGCGGGAGTTTTCCGAAATCATCCAGTTCGCCCCGGACTATCCGTCGGCGAATTTTTTTCTCGGTCAGGCCCTGCTGCGGTTGGGAAGGCAGGAGGAGGCGAAGCAGGCCTTGGAACGCCACCAGCAGCTCATCACCGGCCAGCCCAACCCGCCCGCCGACGCTGCCACGTTTGAACGTTGCGTTTACACGCAAATGCGCGTTCCGTTTCGGTTGGAGCAGCCGGATCGTCGCGGCGTGAAGGTCGTCTTCGCTGACGTAACGCAAACCGCTTTCGGCCAAGCCAGCAAAAATTTTCACGGCCCGGTCGGCGTGCTTGACATCAACCATCGCGGCGCGAACGACCTGTTCGTCGGCGAAGGCGACGGCGGTTTCCGCGTGCTGCTGAACGGCAACGGAACGTTTCGCCCGCACGGCGAGCCGATGGTCGGTAAACCCGGCGTGAAGTACACGCGCTGCCTCGTCGGCGACGTGAACAACGATCGGTATGAAGACGTCGTCGTGTTGAGCGATCAGGGACTGAAGCTTTTCAAGTTCGCCACCAATGGCGTCGCCAGCGACGTCACGCAATTTGCCCGGCTCAACGACGCGCCCGCCATTGATGGCGCGTTGGCGGACCTCGATTTCACCGGCAAACTCGATTTGCTGCTCGTCACGCCTGGCGCGCGCAGTATTCGCGTGCTCCGCAACCTCGGTGGCAACGGCGGCAGTCCGTATTTTAAAGACATCACCCAAACTTCAGGCGTCCCCGCCTCCCTCACGGGAGTCAGCCAGGTCGTCGTCGATGACTGGAACAACGACGATGTGCCCGACCTGTTCGTTGCCCGCGGAACGCAGTCGTCGCTTTTGCTGACGAAACTGCGCGGCGGCGGGCTGACGGACACGAACTCGCCGACTGATTGGCCGAGTGGAAAAATCATTGCCACGGGCGACCTCAACAATGACCTGCGCACGGACGCGGTCATTGCCGCCGCCGATACCCTGACCTGCCTGTTCGGCGGACTGACCAATCGCTTCGAAATTCCGCTCGGCAACTTCCGCCTCAACGGTTTGTTGCTGGTCGATTACGACAACGACGGCTGGCTGGACATTTGCGCTTACGGCGGCGGCCTGCGCGTGTGGCGCAACCTGGGCGGCAACGCCGGTTTCCAGGAAATGACGAAGAGACTCGGCCTGGACGAGCTCGTCAAAGGCACGGTCGAATCAATTGTCGCAGCAGACTTTGACAATGACTGCGATACGGACTTGCTGCTCAGCGTCGCGGGGCAAGGACTGCAACTGCTCCGCAATGACGGCGGCAATGCCAATCGACAGTTGAAACTTCAACTCATCGGCAATCGCTCCAACGCCAGCGGAATCGGCGTGCGCATCGAAGTCACCGCCGCCCACTGGCGGACCCTCCGCACCGTGCAATCGCTCCCCATCGAATTCGGCGTCGGCAAACACACGCAACTCGACTCCATCAACGTGCACTGGTTTGACATGATGCTGCCTGTCACGGACGCAAAAGTGGATCCGTGCGCGCCCCTGGCCATACTCGAACTGCAGTTCGACAAGACCGGTTCCTGCCCGTATCTCTATGCCTGGGACGGCCAACGCTTTCGTTTTGTCACGGACATCCTCAGCGCTTCGCCTGCCGGACTCCGTTTGACCGACAACCGGTTCATCGACGCGGACAACGACGAGTTTGTTTGGGTGGGCGATGAATCGTTGTTCCAACCGCGCGACGGCAATTACGTTCTGCAAGTCACCGAGGAACTGCGCGAAGTGCTTTACCTCGATGCGGCGGAACTGGTCGTCGTGGACCATCCTACCGGAACGGAAGTTCATACGACCGGCAAGTTGTTGCCCGGAAAACCGTTCCCGCCGCACGAGATCATCACGCTGCACGACCGGCACCCCTTGAAACAGGCGGTCCGCAGCGACGGCCTGGACGTCACTACCGCGTTGCACGAAGCCGACGGAAAATGGGTTTTACCGGTTCAGTTGCGCATCCCCCAACTGCGCGGTCTGGCCGAGCCGTGGAACGTCACGCTCGATTTCGGCGCGCTGCCGGTTGACCGTCCACTCGTGCTCGCGCTGACGGGCTGGCTGCGTTACGGCGGAGGCATGGCCAACGTGGCCGCCTCGCACAATCCCGATTTGCCGGCTCCTTTTCCGACGTTGGAAGTCGAGACGGAGAAAAACGGGTGGCAGCCGCTTAACGTGGTGGTTGGAGCGCCCGCAGGAAACACGAAAACCATCCTGGTCGATTTAACCGGTAAATTGCCAAGCGGCAGCCGACGATTGCGATTGAGCACGGCGTTCGAAATCCACTGGGACCGCGCCGCGTTGTTCGAGCGGCTGGAAGGTGCCGACACAAGGATCGCGCGGCTGGTTCCGGACCTGGCCGACCTGCACTGGCGCGGCTTTAGTGAAAATGAAAATTTGCCGTCGTCTTTTCCAATCACGCCGAATTACGAAAAGGTCTGCCGAAATGCCCGTTGGCGCATCACGCCGATGGGATGGTGCACGCGCTACGGCGACGCGCGGCAGTTGGTCGAACGTCGCGACGACGCGCTAGTCTTGATGAACGGCGGCGATGAACTGACACTCGAGTTCGCCGGGGACCATCTGCCGCCGAGGCGCGACGGTTTCGTGCGCGACTTTTTCCTGTATTCATCGGGCTGGGACAAGGACGCCGATTTCCATTGCGAGAAAGGCTGGCTGGTCGAGCCGATTCCGTGGCATGCGATGGACGACCAGCTTTACGGCGAGCAGCAGCGCCCGGTCAGCGTCGGTGACTGGTGGATAAAGAAATACAACACGCGCTGGGTCGGCCCGCTGACCCTGAAACGTTAGACGAGGGGTCAGTCCCGGCTATTTGTCAGCTTCAGCTTGATATCTGATCTGCCGGATCGGATTCTGTCGGACGGTATGGCGCGCAAACTTCGGATTCAGTACCCAGGGGCCGTGTACCACGTCATGAATCGTGGGGATCGGCGCGAAGCTATCTTCTGCGACGACGCCGACCGCCAGCGGTTTATCGAGACCTTGGGCGAGGTGTGCGGCAAGACGGGCTGGCAGGTTCATGCCTATTGCCTCATGCCGAATCATTTTCACCTGGTGGTTGAAACGCCCCTGCCGAACCTGGTTGCCGGCATGAAATGGTTTCTGGGCACCTACACGGGCCGGTTCAACCGCCGCCACAAGTTGTTCGGTCATTTGTTCAGCGGTCGCTACAAGGCTCTGCCTGTGGACAGTGCGACGCCGGGGTATCTGAAGATGGCGTGCGACTACGTGCATTTGAATCCGGTTCGGGCGAGGTTGCTCCGGCCTGAAGCCGTGTTGCGGAATTACCGCTGGAGCAGCTACGGGGAATATTTGAAGCGGTCCTCGCAGCGACCGCCGTGGCTGAAAGTGGATCGACTCTTGGGCGAGCACGGCATTCCGAAGGATAGCCCGGCAGGGCGGCGGGTGTTTGAACAACGGATGGAGGAACGGCGCCGGCAGGAGGACGATCCCGAAGCGTGGAAGCCGGTGCGGCGTGGTTGGTGTTTGGGGGAGACGGGATTTCGGAAGGAGCTGCTGGCGCAGGTGAGCAAGCGGCGAGGCGCGCACCACTACGGAGCGGAGTTGCAGGAGGGCGAGGAGGAAAAGGCCGAGCGGTTGGTGCGGGAGGAATTGGCACGGCGGAGATGGAAGGAGAAGGAACTAGGAGAGAAACCGAAGACTGACCGGCAGAAGGCGCGCATCGCGCAACGTCTGCGGCGGGAGACGACTATGACATTGGCGTGGATTGCCCAACGATTGCGCATGGGGAGCGTGAACTGAAGAACACGCTTCGGTTGACTAATAGCCGGGACTGACCCCTAAC
>QHOP01000184.1 GCA_003219345.1 Verrucomicrobiota bacterium | reverse complement strand
GTCAATTAAATCAGACTTTATGTTTTGCTTTCGTTGAACGCGCCAACCCGCTCCGTGGAAGTTTTGGGGTCATCACCCCACTGTCGCATGGGTGGGAGATGGCAATAGAATGCACACATTATGAGTGGTGGTCGGGGCCGCTCGCGAAAGGATGTTTTGCCGGCCACAACTGCCTGTTGTTAAAATGCGAAAGAGAAACCTAACGTGGTTCGCGCTCGGATTTCTGTTCTGCAGTTGTCTGGCGGCGGCTTTGCCGATCGCGAACGATCCATCACTCGTGATGCCGGCGCCGGGGTCGTATCAATTGCGCATCCTCGCGCCCGACCTGTTGGAGCTTGACCTGATCAACACCAAGCCGCCGGACCCCGCGCATGTGGCAAGCTGGGACTTTGTCAATGCCAGCCAACTGCAACCGCCCTCTCCACAGGATTTGCTGGTGAAGGTCGGGGCTCAGCCGGTTCCCATCCAGTTGGTGGGTTTCAAGCGGCGCGTGGCCTACGCGCCGCTCAAACAACGGGACCTGCGCATCGGCAACTGTCTTTACCTGCAACTCGCCGCTCCAATCGCGGACGGCCAGACCGTCCAGGTCCAAAGCGTGACCGCCTCCACCTGGCCGACCAATGCGGAGTTTGTCGGCACGGTGGACCCGCTGCGCGTCAACCCGGCCATTCATGTGAACCAGATCGGCTACGTGCCGTCGTTTCCGAAAAGGGCGATGGTCGGTTATTACCTCGGCAGTCTGGGGGAGATGAACATTCCCGCCTCGGCCGGCTTTAAACTCGTTAACGCGAAGACGGGCGCGGAAATTTATCAAGGCACGCTGAACCGCCGCCCGGACTACGGTTACAAATACGCACCGCTGCCGTACCAAAAGGCATTCGAAGCCGATTTCAGCAGCTTCACCAATGCGGGGGAGTACCGACTGGTCGTGCCCGGACTCGGGGCGTCGCTGCCGTTTTTGGTAGATGAGGGTGTGGCGATGGCGTTTGCGCGGACCTATGCGCTGGGGTTGTATCATCAGCGTTGCGGGACGAACAACACGCTGCCGTTCACGCGCTTTGTCCATGCCGCGTGTCACCTGGCGCCGGCGAGCGTTCCGTCGCCCTGGTCCTCCTTCGCGTTCACCTGGAACACGATTTCCAACTATGCCCGGCAGCTCAATTCGGACAATCCGCGGCAAAGGGCGCGGCAGCTCACGAACGAGGCGGCCCAACTCTATCCGTTCGTGAACAAGGGAAAAGTGGATGTGTCCGGCGGCCATCATGACGCGGGGGATTACAGCAAATACACGATCAACAGCGCGGCGCTGATTCATTATCTGGTTTTCGCGGTGGACGCGTTCGAGGGGGTGGGGGAGCTGGACAATCTGGGCATCCCGGAAAGCGGGGATGGGAAGAGCGATTTGCTGGCCGAGGCGAAATGGGAGGCGGATTTTCTGGCGAAGCTGCAGGACGCCGACGGGGGATTTTACTTTTTGGTCTATCCGCGGAACCGTGAGTATGAGAACGACGTATTGCCGGAGCGGGGCGATGCGCAGGTGGTCTGGCCGAAGAACACCGCGGCGACCGCCGCGGCGGTGGCGGCGCTGGCGCAATGCGGTTCTTCGCCGCTGTTCAGAAAGCAGTTTCCGGAGGCGGCGAGCAACTATCTGGCCCAGGCGCAACGCGGCTGGAATTTTCTGACCAACGGGATCGCCCAATATGGCAAGGAGGGCGCGTATCAAAAGCTGACGCATTATGGGGATGAATTCACGCATGATGACGAGCTGGCGTGGGCGGCGTGCGAATTGTTTCTGGCCACGGGCGAGGCGAGGTATCAGCAAAGGTTGATGGAATGGTTTGATCCGTCGAATCCGGCCACGATTCAATGGGGCTGGTGGCGGCTGTATGCGGGGTATGGATGCGCGGCGCGCAGTTACGCGTTGGCGGTGAAAACGGGCCGGCGCAAATTGAACGAGCTGGATCCGATTTACCTGACCAAATGCCAGAACGAAGTGATCAAGGGTGCGGAAGACCAGCTGCGCCGGGCCCAGAACAACGCTTACGGCACCAGTTTTCCATTCGAAACCAAGCAGTTTCGCGACGCCGGCTGGTATTTTTCCAGCGACCGGGCGTTCGACATCGCGGTCGCTTACCAGCTCTTTCCACGCCCCGATTTGCCGTCCGACCCGCGCCGCGACTATCTCGACGCCATCCTGAGCAACCTGAATTACGAAGGCGGCTGCAATCCCGTGAACGTCACCTATCTTACCGGCCTGGGTTGGAAACGGCAGCGGGAGATCGTCGATCAATATGCGCAGAACGACCGGCGCGTCCTGCCGCCGACGGGAATTCCGCTGGGCAATATTCAGGCGAGCTTCCCTTACCTCGATCGCTACAAAAGCGAACTCGGCGCGCTCTGCTTTCCCCAGGACGGCGTCGCTACGGCGCCGTACCCTTTCTACGATCGCTGGGGCGACACGTTCAACACCAGCACGGAGTTTGTCGTGGTGGATCAGGCGCGCAGTCTGGCCAGCCTCGCCTTCCTCTCAACGCTCACCGCAGCCAGGACCCAGGCGTGGAGTTCGGCCCAGGCGCAAATCGCTGGCTTGCCTGCTCAAATCTCGACCAACACTCCGGTCACGGCCACGTTGCAGGTGCCGGGCATGGACCTGAGCGGGGCGCGAATCGTCTGGGAAGCGCAGGGCCAGGAGCCGGCCTTTGGCACAAACTTCACCTTTGTGCCCACGAGCGACAGCGGGCAGTGGGTGGAAGTCGAGGCGCAGTGGCCGGATGGCCGTCGCGCGTTTGCAGTGGCGAATCTCTTCGCCGAGGACGAGCTGCCGACGGTGACTATCACCTCCACAGACGAAATCGCGACGGAAGGCGCGAGCGACACCGCGTCGTTTACGCTGACGCGCACCGGCAGCACGGCCAGCGACCTGGCGGTGACGCTGGCGAACAGCGGCACGGCGACCAAGTGGGAGGATTACCGTCGGCCGGCGCAAGGCGACATGCCGGACACGATCACGATTCCGGGGGGCGCCAGCTCAATTATCGTCACGATTATGGCGGTGGACGACACGGAAATTGAGGGAACGGAGGAGGCGACGCTGACGATTCAGCCGAGCGCCAGCTACAACGTCGGCACTCCGTATTACCTGACCCTCACGCTGCTCGACAACGACAGCGCAACGCCGCCCGGCGACACGACTGCGCCCAGGATCAGCTCCATCACGGCCACGGGCAACGGCGTGACGATCAATTGGGCCGGCACGCCGGGCAAAACTTATCACGTGGCCTATAAGGACAGTCTGTCGGAGAGCACCTGGAACGACGTGAGCGGCGACATCGCCGCGGCGAGCACGACCACGTCGTGGACCGACCCGGCCGGCAGCAGATTCCCGCAGCGTTATTACCTGGTGTACGTCGTCAATTAACCCAGCCGCCAATTCCTTCAGCAACGGCCGCCGCCTTCTGTTTGTCCTACAAAGCGCGAAAATCGCCTGCCGTGATTACCCCATTTTCACGGCGGACCCCCGGCGACTATTCTCCAACCGATGGTCTTTCATCCTGCAATATAAATCAATCCGGTCCTTGACCAGCTTTTATCAATGAACGCGCCGTATTGTTCTCTTTCGGTGGGTGGGTCGAATTTTTGTTCGCCCCGTGTTTCATTCAGCCGCCTCCGGCCGCGGCGCAGACATATTATCATTTCCTGTCTCGCCCTTGTGCTGCCGATGGTGCCCCTCCGCGCGCTGGACGCCACTTGGGAATACGCGGTCCAGGTCAGCGCGTCGGTCCAGATTTCGCCTCCGCAAATCGCTCTCAGTTGGCCGCCAGACCTTGGCGCAACTCCGAACGGCTACACGGTCTATCGCAAAGCGCCGGAGGCAAATTTATGGGGCGACGGAATCACTCTTCCAGGGACCGCGACGGGTTTTATTGATGCCAACGTCACCATCGGCGCGACCTACGAGTATCAGATTGTCAAAGCCGCCTCGGACTACGCAGGCTACGGCTACATCTACACCGGCATCAACGCGCCGCTCGTTGAAGGCCGCGGCAAAGTGGTGCTCATCGTTGATAACACTTACGCTGCGGATTTGACCGCCGAGCTGGATCGTCTGGAGCAGGACCTGGTTGGCGATGGCTGGCAGGTCCTGCGCCACGACGTGGCCCGCGACGAGAATCCAATCAACGTCAAAGCGCTGATACAATCTGACTATGCTGCCGATCCCGCCAACGTGAAGGCGGTCTTCCTGTTCGGTCACGTCCCCGTCGTTCGTTCGGGCAATTTGAACGTGGACGGGCATCAGCCCAGGCCGATGCCGGCCGACGTGTTTTATGGCGACATGGATGGAGACTGGACTGACAGCGACGGCGACGGTGTCTTCGACCAGAACACGATTCCGTCGGATGTGGAATTGGAGGTAGGACGCGTGGATTTCGCCGACCTGCCCGGACGACTGACCTGGAACGGTCCGCCTACTTTTCCCGGCGAGTTGGAATTGCTGCGCCAATATCTCAACAAAGACCATTCTTTCCGGCATGGTTTGATGGCAGTGCCACGTCGCGCGCTGGTCGGCGATGGGTTCGGCATTTTCAGAGGTCAAGCGTTTGCCGCCAGCGGCTATCGCAACTTCGCGCCGTTTTTTGGACCGGCGAACATCGTCGCCGCCAACACAGCGACCAACGCGCCGTTCGACGAAAAGTGGGTCGCACTGCTCGGAGTCAATAGTTATCTCTGGGCTTACGGTTGCGGCGCGGGCAGTTACACCAGCATGAGCAGTCTGGGGACCCATACCGACGACGACGAGGTCTGGAGCACGGACATTGTGGATACGGACGTGCGGGCCGTCTTTATGATGATGTTTGGCAGTTGGCTGGCTGAGTGGGACACCGAGGACAACATCATGCGCGCGGCGCTGGCGACGCCGACTTATGGGCTGACCTGTTCGTGGTCGGGCCGGCCGCATCACTTCTATCATCACATGGCCTTGGGCGAAACGATTGGTTATGGCATGCGCTTGAGCCAAAACAACAGCGTGCTTTATCAGAACCAGGTGAACCGTTTCACGCGCGGCGTTCACATCGCGTTGATGGGTGACCCGACGTTGCGCATGCATCCCGTCGCTCCGCCCTCGGCGTTGAGGGCTGCGAACGTTTCCGAAGGCGTCCAGTTAAGTTGGACGCTTTCGCCCGATTCAGCGACGGGCTATCACGTTTATTGCGCAACGACTCCTTCCGGACCATTCACGCGATTGACGGATTCAATGACTGGCGGATCGAGTTTTATCGATTCGAGCGCGAACGCCGGCACATGCACTTACATGGTGCGCGCCGTGAAATTGGAGGACACGCCGAGCGGCACCTATTACAACGCCAGCCAGGGGATATTTCTGACGGTCGAAGTCGGGTCGGCGAACCGCCCGCCCGTCGTCACCGTCGCGGCGGCGGACCCTGATGCCGGGGAAGAGGGATCGGATCCAGGAGCGTTCATCTTCACCCGCAGCGGGAGCACCGCCGCGCCGTTGACTGTCTATTATGAACTCGGCGGCACGGCGACCAGTGGGAATGACTACCGGCGAGGGGAGGGGGACATTCCGGCCGCTATAACAATTCCCGTCGGTGCCGATTCGGCCACGCTGACCATTTATCCGGTTGCTGATGATGAAGTCGAAGGCCCCGAAACGGTCACGCTGACCGTTTCGCCCGACGCAAGTTATGAAGTAGGTTCACCCGGCAGCGCAACCATCGCGATTGCGGACAGAACCCCGCCCGCCGTCACCAGCGATCCGCCAACGGTGACTGTCCATGTCACCAATGCCGAGATCCGGGAAGGCGATCCGACTCCAGCGGCGTTTACCTTCACCCGCACGGGGAACACCGATGCGCGCCTGATTGTGTCGTATGACTTGATCGGTACCGCAACGAAATGGAACGACTATCGGCGTTATGAAGGTGACATGCCTGTCTCGATAATCATCCCCGCCGGCGCGGCGTCAGCTACCCTCGTTATTTATGCGGTGGATGACGACGAGGTAGAAGGGCCAGAGACCGTCACACTGACCATCGCGGACGATCCGAATTATCTGGTCGGTTCACCCGCCAGCGCCAGCGTCACCATCAATGACAATGATGCGACACGCGCCCTGCCGGAGGTGAGGGTGACGGCCACCGACGCCGGCGTGTCAGGCATCACGGCGCTCATCCCGGGTTCCGCCGGCGGCATGAAGCTTACCTGGAACAGCGAGCCGGGCCGCCGGTATCGAGTCGTTTATAAGAACAGTCTGTCGGACCCGGATTGGACCGATCTCAGCGGCGACATTGCCGCGACGGCCTGGTCTGTCTTGTGGATTGACATTGCGGCGAGCGCTTCGGGGCAGCGGTATTATCAGGTTCAGGTC
>QHOP01000627.1 GCA_003219345.1 Verrucomicrobiota bacterium | reverse complement strand
TTCTCACCATCGACAATCAAATCGATCCCACCACCGGAACGTACAAACTCAAAGCCGTCTTCAATAATCAGGACAACGCGCTCTTCCCGAACCAATTCGTCAACGTCCATCTGCTCGTAGACACGCGCAAAAATCTCACGCTCATTCCGGTACCCGCTATTCAGCGCGGCCCGCAAGGCACCTACGTTTATCTCGTTGGTCAGGGAAATGTCGTCAGCATTCGCCCCATTACGATCGCGCAAACCTGAGCACCGCGCCCGCCGGCAATTCTTCTTCCGACGCAACCGCGCCCGGTGCGACGTCGCAACAAAACTCCAAGCCGCAAGGCAAAGCAGCTCGCGCGGGAGGCAAGAAACAATGAGCATCTCTCGGCCGTTTATTTTGCGGCCGGTCGCCACCACTCTCCTGATGGTCGGCGTCCTTCTCGTCGGTTATGTCGCGTACCGGCAATTGCCCGTCTCAGCCCTTCCGCAAGTCGACTACCCCACGATCCAGATCCAAACGTTCTATCCGGGCGCAAGCCCTGACGTGATGGCCTCGTCCGTCACCGCTCCGCTCGAGCGCCAGTTCGGTCAAATTCCCGGCCTCCAGCAAATGACTTCCACGAGCTCCTTCGGCAGCTCGCTCATAACGCTTCAATTTAATCTCGACCT
>QHOP01000183.1:12677-22590 GCA_003219345.1 Verrucomicrobiota bacterium | reverse complement strand
CGGTCTGCCCGCGCAAACGTGGATTTCTCCAGCAGGTGCACGATGAAATCCTGCGTCAGGTCCTGGGCCTCTGCTTCGGAGACGCCACGGGCGCGTATGAATTGATGAACCGGGCCCCAGTAACGACGACACAACTCCTCGAGGGCCTTCCGACTTTCTGTGTCACCGTCGAGCGACGCCTTCGCGAGCAGACTCCAGTGAGTGGTGGGAAAGGCGGACATGGTATTTCCGTGTCGCGGCAGATTAACTGAAACAATCACACGAAGCAACTTTGAATTGGCAGCGGAGGCTGTGTGGGGCGCAACTTGGCACTACCACCATATCGAGTCAGGTCTGCAAGATTTCTGAAGACCCCTCACCCTGTCCCTCTCCCCATCCGATGGGGAGAGGGTGGCCTCCAGGCCGGGTGAGGGGAACAAGTGCGTCACATCAGCTTGGTGGTGGTGCCGAGTTGCGCCCGCCTGTGTGGTCAACTCCGGCCGAACCAGCGGTGACGAAATAAACTGAGATCAAACTGGCATCGGTCCCCGGTCAACAGATCGACCAGCATTTCACCGATGGCGCTGGAGAATTTGAAACCGTGGCCGGAACACGGACTGGCGATCAGCACTTGCGGGTGCTGCGGATGCCGGTCAATGAAGAAATGATGATCCGGCGTGTTCGTGTACATGCAGACGACCGCCGTCCGCAAATCGCCATCCGCGCCGGGAAGGAACTTTCTTACCAGAGCGCGCATGGCTGCGACTTCCTTTGGCGCCACCTCGCGGTTGATGGAATCGGGATTGACGATCTCGCCCTCGTGATGACCCGCGACCTTCACGCCTTCGCCCAGGTCGGGAAAACCGTAAAAGTATCGGCCACGCTCGTGTTCCCAGATGTGAATCGGACAGCGGTCGGGCTGAAACCAGGCTGGATTCTTTGGCTCGAACCAGAATTGAATCTGACGTTCGACGTTGAAGGGCAATTTCATGTCCGGCAATAGCGATTGAAGCCAACTCCCGGCCGTCAACACAAGCTGGTCGGCCAGATACTCCCTCTTCGCAGTCCACACGCGGACACCATCGCTTTCCGGTTGCCACCGCAATACCGGTTCGGCCGAGTGAAGTTCGGCGCCGTGTTTTCTCGCCAAACTGAGATGCGCGTCGATGCACGTTTCGGGAAAAAGAATTCCCGCGCGCGGTTCCCAGACCGCGATCATTTCGTCGGTTGGTTGGAGCGCAGGAAAGCGGCGACGCACCTCGGCCGCCGCGAGAATCTCGTGGCGGAGGCGATGTTCTTTGGCACTCCGCTTCGCGCCGGACACGACTGCGCTGTCCGGGCGGCCGATCATCAAACCGCCGGTTTGTCGCAACAGGGAACGCCCGGTCTGCTTTTCCAGTTCCGCCCAGAGTTCGTAAGCCCGCTGGATGAGCGGGACGTAGAGTGGATGTTCGAAATACGCTTCGCGGATGATGCGCGTTTGCCCGTGCGACGACCCGAACCCGTGCGGCGGCGCGAAGCGATCCAGTCCAAGAACCTTTTTTCCGCGCTTGGCGAGGTGATACGCCGTGGCGCTGCCCATCGCGCCCAGGCCGATGATGATGACATCGAAACGTGTCGCCACGGCGCGAGGCTATCGTGATTCGTTGAAACGTTAAATCGTTAAAACGGCAAACACGACGCGCCAAATCCTGTCCCATTGTAACGCTTCAACGCTTCAACGATTTAACGATTCAACGATCACGCGATACGATTCAAATTCATTGCCCGCGTCGAGCCGACCTTTTAATCTGAGGCCATGCAAACTTGCGCCGCCTTTCAACCGCCGCCGCGCCTTCTGATGGGACCGGGCCCCAGCAATGTCGCGCCCTCAGTCCTCCAAGCCATGTCCCGCCCGCTCGTCGGCCATCTCGATCCCGCTTTTGTCAGGATGATGGAGGAAATCAAGACGATGCTCTGCCAGGTTTTCCTGACAAAGAACGAAATGACTTTCCCGGTCAGCGGCACCGGCAGCGCCGGCATGGAATTCTGCTTCGTGAACCTTATCGAGCCTGGCGACGAAGTCATCATCGGCGTCAACGGCGTCTTTGGCACGCGCATGATGGACGTGGCGGAACGTTGCGGTGCGAAGGTGACCAAAGTCGAAGCGCCCTGGGGCCGCATCATCGAGCCGCAGCAAATCGCCGACGCGTTGAAGAAGACTTCGCGGCCGAAGTTTGTGGCCATCGTGCACGCAGAAACTTCGACCGGCGCGCTCACACCCGTTGAAGAGATTTCCAAACTGACGCACAATGCCGGCGCGCTGATGCTTCTGGATACCGTCACGTCGCTCGCCGGTTGTCCCGTGCGGATTGACGACTGGCAGGTGGACGCGGTCTATAGCGGCACGCAGAAATGTCTGAGTTGTCCGCCCGGACTCTCGCCGGCGTCGCTCAGTCCGCGCGCGCTCGAAGCCGCCACGAAACGCAAAACCAAAGTCCAGAGTTGGTATCTCGACGTGAATCTGCTGGCGTCCTATTGGGGTCAGGACCGCGTCTATCATCACACCGCGCCCATCTCGATGAACTACGCGTTGCACGAAGCGTTGCGTCTGGTATTGGAGGAGGGTCTCGAAAGCCGCTGGCGTCGCCACGAGCAAAATCATCTCGCGCTGACGGCCGGCTTGAAAGCGATGGGGCTCCAGATCGCGTCGCAGGAAGGCCATCAACTCTGGCAGCTCAATGCCGTCGCGGTGCCCGAAGGCGTGGACGAAGCCGCCGTGCGCAAACGATTGTTAACGGACTTCAACATTGAAGTCGGCGCCGGTCTCGGTCCGCTGAAAGGCAAAATCTGGCGCGTCGGCCTGATGGGCGAAACCTCGAGCAAAGCCAATGTGAAAGCGTTCATGTCTGCGCTCGGGCAGATTTTGAACGATTCGGGGCGGAAGACGGACGCCGAAGCCGCTTTGGCTGCGGCAGCCGTTTGATCTTGGCATCCGCGAATGAGCGCGAATTCCTTCTCCCCGCGTTATGGCGCGGCACTCAGCGTTTGGGATGGGCGAGAAGCCAGTCGACGACCCGTGGCGCAAACTCTGAGGAAAGTGCCGGTCCGTGGCTGCCCCCGTTGATTGTCCAGAGTTCGACTGCGCCGCTGGGCGGGGAGTTAGCGTAGCGCGTGATGACGGTGTCCAGCCCCGGCACATCCGCGGTGAGATCCATCGAAGGTCCCGGATCGGTGACCGGGTCGCGGGCGCCGTTATACCCGGCCCAGTACTGGACCGTTTGCAGCGCGCTGGGATACGCAGGCATATTCGCCGGCGCCTGTGCCGCCTGGCCGGTAGTGGTCAGCGCCCCGCCAGCGTAAGGAACGTTGGCGTCGGTGGTGCCGTGGATGTGGAGGATATTGACCGGTTCGGAAGGTGCGCAGCGCCCGGGGTCCAGGAAAGTCATGCCGGCCAGACTGGCGATGCCGGCGATGATATCCGCGGACTGGCAGGCCATCCGATAGGCCATAAAGCCTCCGTTCGACCATCCAATCAAATGGATCCGCTTTCGGTCCATCGCAAACTGCCTGCCGATCTCATCAATCAGAGCCCGCAGATAGCCGGCGTCATCGGTACCGGTGTTAAAAAAATCACAACAGCTATCGGTAGCGTTCCAGAACTCGGTGCCGGTACTGTCGGGCGTGCTCTCGGGGTAGCAGTAGAGAAACCCTCGCGCCTCCGCCAGCGGGCGGAATTGCATGTAGTTTTCCTGCGCGACGCCGTTGAAGCCGTAGCCGTGCAAGAGGATCACCAGGGGCAACGGTGTTTGGCCGTCGTAGCTTGATGGGACGTAAAGGTTCACCGGCCTAGGCCGGGTGACCCGATAAAACGTGGTTGGGAGCGCCGACTGAACTGCGTACGGGCTGGTGGCGTTCATGAGCATCTGCCAGGGCCCCGTCGGCCGGTCCGCTCTTTGCAGTTGGCCGCCGCCGGCCCAGGTGAGGAGGTTTACGCCCTCCTCGCGCCGGATCGTCAGCGCAGTATCAAACTCGGGCGCCACTGTGCGAGAGGTCAGTCCTCTCGCGTCCAGAATGTTTACCGTCGTAGACGCTCTCCCCAGGGTGGCTCCACCGCTCAGATTGCTCAGGGTCACAGTGAAGCTCGTGTTGTTCGAGACTGATCCATTCCACAGGATGGGGATGGGGATGGTCTTCACCGTTTCGTTCTGCTCGAACGCCAGCGTGCCTGATACCGCCTGGTAATCCTGCCCCGCCGTGGCGGTCAGGTTGCTCGTGGCATAATCGAGCGTGATCGACCCAAAAGCGACATCGTTGCCCCGCAGGACCGTTACGGCGATGATGCCCGCATTCTCCCGAACCGAATAGCTGCCGAGTTCAAAACCTGCCCCGGGATCGTTATCCGCAATGGTGATGGTGGCCGTTGTTCGCGACCCGAGAACGGCCCCACCGGTCGGGTTGCTTAGGTCCACGCGAAAGTTTTTGGTTGGTTCTGTTGGTGATGCCGCTGTAATCAAGTCCATTGGTCGCGGTGACATCCGCGGTGGCAACGTCCACGGTGACGGTGGAATTGGTATCATCGGTGCCCCGAAGCACGGTGATAAGCGCTGCGCCTGCATCTTCGGTGATCGTGTAGCTGGCGAACTCGAACTGAAAGCCTTGATCGTTATCCACAATCGTTACCGTGGCTGTCTTTTGAAAGCCCAGCGAGGCGCCCTCCGGGTTGGCCAAGGTCACGCGAAAGATCCGGTTCGGCTGTTTGAGGCTGTTGTTGAGAATCGGAACCGAGATCAATTTGAGCCGTTCTTGCGGTGCAAACGAGAGCCTGTTCGTCGCGCCGGTGTAATCGAGTCCGTTGGTCGCGCTCAAGTCGGCTGTGGCGAAGTCCACGGTAGCGGGAAGCATCCCATCGTCGCCTCGAACCACTCCGATCAGCACTGTCCCAGTGTCCTCGGTTACGGAGTAGGGGCTGAACTGAAACTGAACTCCCACATCGTTATCGGTGATGCGCACGGTGGCATTCGTGCGTGCGCCCAGCACCGCCCCGACGGTGGGATTGCTCAAGATGACCCGGAAGAACTTGGTGCCCTCGACAAAGCCATTGTTTAAGATCGGCACCTCAATGGTCTTGTTGGTTTCGCTGGCCCCGAAAGCCAGCGTCCCGGAGACCGCCGTATATTTCAATCCATTGGTCGCCGTCCCGTCGGCGGTGGCGTAGTCCACACTGACTGTCGTGCTGGGGTCGCTCAATCGCTGCACGGTGATCGTGGCGAAACCGGCGCTTTCGGCAAAGGTGTAGCTTGTCGCCGAAAATTGAATGGTGCTGGCGGCCTGGACGCAGGCCGCAGTCCCCAGACTGACTGTCAGCGCAGCGGCCCAATAGCAAGGTTTGGCTTTCATAGCCTTCGTTGTTTGTTTTGCTTTTCCAGCGTTGGTTTCAGTTGCTGGGGGCCGAAACAGCGATCTCCACTCGGAGCCTCCACGCCGGAAGGACTGAACCGCGTGTCTTTCTCCGTTCCGTCCGCGTGCTCGCCAAAAGGACAAGCGTTTTGATCGGACATCGAGGCATTCCTCGCCGCATTGTCACCACTCCCGGAGGCGTCACTCTACGAATCGTGAAACGTTCGAGCACTCGCCGCCGCACGACACCCCGCGATTCTTCCGAAGCGCTCCGAGGAAAGCGTTCGCAGCGGGCCGGCCCCTCACGGGGACAGCGCGGGGCCGTCTTCCCGCGGACGGGCAGCTGGACTGGACACTGCAATTTGTTGGGACGCTTCCAAACGGCCTAACAAAAGCGCGGCTTGAATCCGCTTCTTGGCCGCCGTAAGCGCGCGGACCGGCATAGGCTTGAGCGGGCTGAAGACCTGCACCCGCACCCCCTCAGGAGGTTGGCGAATAAGATCCATCGCCGCGTTGTACTGGACATGTTGTCGCGTGGTCCACACTGAAGCCACGGCGGGAAACTGCGGATAAGCAAGCTGACCCAGGAATCGCGGGGTCGGCTTAAGCCGGAAATTCAACCGGTGGGTTAACACGACTGTGATGTCGGTCGCGCCAGCCTGGAGCACTCGTTGAATCGGGATCGGATCAGCCACCCCGCCATCGGCATAAGGATGGCCGTCCACATAGTCAAATCCGCGCGTAGCGAAAGCCATCGAAGAGGTGGCGCGCAACGCCTCAAAAATTCGCTCGTCCCGGGCATGAAAATAAACCGGCTCACCGGTATGGCAGTCGGTCAGCACAATGCAAAAACGGGTGGGTGCATTTTGAATGGCTTCCACCGAGAGATGGACTCGCTCGCGGAACAGGTGATCCACCAGGTAGGCAAGATCAATAATCGGTTTCCGGCGAAGGATATTTGTTTTGCGAATAATTTTGCAGGCGTGCTCGCGCCAGATGGCCAATCCGGGCTCGACCATCCCGGCCACAAAAAAGGCAGCCGAACAAGCCCCCGAAGACGCGGCATACACCATGTCGTAGCGGTTCATCCCCCGTTCATAAAGGAAGGCCAACACACCCGCAGCCCAAGCCCCGCGCATTGCTCCGCCTTCCACAATCAAGGCGCTTTTCCGACCTGATTCGCCACGCATTGGGCGCTCTTCGCTGGCGGAATAACACCAGCAGCGACTGTGCCTTGATCAACTTAGAGGAATCGGCTCTCGAGCGGACCATGCCGGATGAAGCGGTTTTGTCGCATGCTGCGCTTGGAAGAGGAGTGAACCGGGTAAGCACGATGAGGCGAAACATGTCTCTGTCCGAGAGGTTTAGAGATGCATTGAGTTGCGCGACCGAGGCCGACGCCGGACAAATTCACAAGGGAACCCCAATTCCCTATAGGGCGCACCTGTTCGGCGCGACCGGCATCGCGCTCGAATACGGCGCAGATGAAGGCGAGGCGATTGCAGTGCTTTTGCATGACGCAGGCGAAGACGCCTGTATGTGTTTAGCGTGGCGACCGCGCTGTAGCGCAGGTTTCCAAACCTGCTGTATCGCGGGTTTCTAACCCGCAAACGCTTCGCCGCCTCCAAAGCCTCGGAACTGGCGACGGTTCTGCCGATTGGAAATCGGCGATACGGCAGGTTTGGAAACCTGCGCTACGTCCAAAGGCGCTAATCAGATGCAGACGCCTGCGCTACGTGTGGCACAAACTGCAAGGCGTCAGACACGCAGCGCGGCCAGGCCGCAACCAGAATCGTCGTTATGCGCCAGATTTTTTTGGGATGAGTCAAGCGTGTGGATTCCACACGCTGACGAAGGGGCGCATCTCTAGTTTCTTGCAACGTGAGTTGCACGCAAGATCAGAAAATGCCTCACGGCGAATTTTTAAAGTTCCAGGCTTCATTCGAGTATTTCTCTAACACCAGCTTTTGTGTCTGTTCCCTTGGGAATCCTTTCAATTCTCCGATTGCTCTCCACGCCTGGCGCAAGGCGGCCTTCACCTCCTTCGCGGAAACGTTCCAGTTCATCAAAAACTCTCCGTGACTGCGGCTACGGCGGTAGTCGGGTTGTTTCGACGGCATCCGCAGCACCCTTTCAATCAGCGCGAGGTCGAAGTCCAACAGAAACGATCCATGAAACAGGACGGCTCGCCGACGCCGCCGCTGCGCGTTGCCGGAGAATTTGCGGTCGCCGATGGCGAGGTCGGTGTGGCCGCGGACAAATATTTCGGATTTCGGATTTCGGATTTCGGATTTGAAAGATCGGCTGCTACGAGTCAACAAGGGTTCCAACGCCGCGCGGTTGCGCTCCATCACGAACCGGTTCGTGCTCGTGACCGTTTGCAGCGCCAGGTCGGAATCCATTCGGAGGATCAGCGAGTAATTCAGGCAGCCGGGGCCTTGGAGAACCGTGCCGCCGCCGCTGCAGCGACGCAGGATCGGGATGCCAAGTTCCTGGCACGCTGCGACGTTTACCTCGCGCGCGACGCGATTCGAGTAGCCGACGGCGACGAAGTGTTGTTGCGGTTCCCAGAAACGGAGCACTTCAGGGCCGTCGCCGGCGTCGCACCAGTCGAGCAACGCCTCGTCGCAGGCGAGGTTTTCTTGCGGCGTCGGAAATGTCAGGTCGAGGTATTTCATTCTTTGGGTAACGTACGCGGCCCGCGTGCGCCTTTCGGCGGCTCGCCGACAGCCTGGGTCCGGACTGATCCAAAATTGAACAGGTAAACGGCGCTGCGCTCAGGCCTATCGGACGCAGCGCGGCGGGTCGCCGCGCCGAACACGCCGGCGGCGTGTGCTCCCCGCGCCTCTTTATATTTGCGTCCGGTTCCGGTCATCTTCAAATTGTCCGTCCGCGGCGGCCCGTACCTGGGCCGCTCGAGAGCTACGTGGAAGCTGATTAAAAGTGAAATCGAAATTGCACGAGACCAGCAGCAAAGCCGACGCCGCCCGAAAAAAGTGGCTGGAATCGCTCGAATTCGTCGTCGAGCAGGTGTTCAAGGCCCAGGGCTCCGAACAGGCACCTTTCTTCCTCGACAACCTGGTGGACCGCCTGCGCGCGGCGGGCGTCAAGGCGCCTTATCCTGTCAGCACCCCTTACGTCAACACGATTCCTGTTGAACAACAACCGCCGTTTCCGGGCGATTGGCAGACTGAAGTCCGCATCAAGAGTTACATCCGGTGGAACGCGATGGCGATGGTCGTGAACGCCAACCGCAAACACAGCGGCCTCGGCGGTCACATCTCCACTTACGCCTCGCTCGCGACGCTTTACGAAGTCGGTTACAACCATTTCTTCCACGCGGGCGACGCCCATCGTCCTGCCGACATGATTTTCTTCCAGGGCCACGCCACGCCGGGCAATTACGCGCGCGCATTTCTGGAGCGCCGGCTCGATGAGCGACACCTCCAGAATTTCCGCCAGGAACTGGCCGAGGACGGCGGGCTGTCGTCGTATCCGCACCCGCATTTGATGCCGGACTTCTGGCAGTTCCCCACGGTGTCGATGGGCCTGGGCCCGATCATCTCGATTTATCAGGCGCGGTTTAATTGCTACCTGCAAGCGCGCGGACTGGTGAAATGGTCGCAAGAACCGAAGGTCTGGGCGTTCGTGGGCGACGGCGAATCGGACGAACCGGAAACACTTGGCGCCCTCACGCTCGCGTCGCGCGAAAATCTCGACAACCTGATCTGGGTCGTGAATTGCAATTTGCAGCGACTCGACGGCCCGGTGCGGGGCAACGGCAAGATCATTCAGGAACTCGAAGCCGCCTTCCGCGGCGCGGGCTGGAATGTCATCAAAGTCATTTGGGGCTCGGATTGGGACGAATTGCTGGCGAAGGACACGAAGGGCCTTTTGCTGAAGCGGATGGAGGAGGCGGTGGACGGCGATTATCAGAAATACTCGGTTGAGCCGGGAAGTTACACGCGCAAACATTTCTTCGGTAAATACCCCGAATTGCTCAAGCTGGTGAATCACCTGACCGACGACCAGATTCGCAAACTGCTGCGCGGCGGCCACGACACGCGCAAGGTTTTCGCCGCTTACAAAGCCGCGGTGGAACACCAGGGCCAGCCGACGGTCATTCTGGCCAAGACGGTGAAAGGCTACGGCCTGGGCGAAGCCGGCGAGAGCCGCAACATTTCGCACCAGCAGAAAAAGCTTAACGAAAAGGAGCTTCGCGAATTCCGCGCGCGGTTCATCATCCCGATCAGCGACGAGGAGATCGTCGATACGCCGTTTTATCGTCCGCCGCTCGACAGTCCCGAGACGAAGTATTTGCTGGAACGCCGCAAGACGCTCGGCGGATTTTTGCCCAAACGCGAGGTCAAAGCTGAGTCGTTGAAAGTGCCGCCGCTTTCCAGCTTCGCCGAATTTCTCAAAGGCTCCGGCCGCAGCGAAGCGTCCACCACAATGGCCTTTGTGCGGCTGCTGAGTCATTTGTTGCGCGACAAAAACATCGGCAACCGCATCGTGCCGATCATTCCCGACGAAGCCCGCACGTTTGGTCTGGACG
>QHOP01000183.1:0-12612 GCA_003219345.1 Verrucomicrobiota bacterium | reverse complement strand
TTCATTTATTGCCGCCGGAACTGCGTATTCGAATCATGGGATCAACACGATTCCGTTTTTTATTTATTACTCGATGTTCGGCTTTCAGCGCATCGGCGATCTGATGTGGCTGGCGGGGGACATCCAGGCGAAAGGCTTTTTGCTCGGCGCGACCGCGGGCCGCACGACGCTGAACGGCGAAGGACTGCAACACGAGGACGGCCACAGTCTGTTGCTCGCGAGCACGATTCCAACGTTGCTCACCTACGATCCGGCATTCGCATTCGAGATTGCTGTCATTATCCAGGACGGTATTCGCCGGATGTACCAGGAGGGCGAAGACATTTTTTATTATCTCACACTCTACAACGAGAATTACGCCATGCCGCCGATGCCGCAGGGTGTCGAGGAAGGCATCCTCAAGGGCCTCTACAAATTCAAGCCCGGCCCGGCAAACCCTCAGACGGCCTCCGGCCATCCTCTCCACGAACCCGAGCGCCCCCTCACCCCTTCCCTCTCCCCCGCTCGGAGCGGGGGAGAGGGTGTCCGAAGGACGGGTGAGGGGCGCTCGGCAAAAGGGACTCACTTGAAGGCGCATATTTTTGCCAGCGGACCCATCATCAATCAGGCATTGCGCGCGCAGGAGATTCTGGCCGAACGCTTCGAGGTCTCCGCCGATGTCTGGAGCGCGACGAATTACAAGCAGCTCCGCACCGACGCGCTGCGCTGCAAGCGTTGGAATATGCTGCACCCGACCGAACCGCCGAAGAAATCCTACGTCGAGGCCGTGCTCGAAAAGGAAAAGGGTGTGTTTGTTGCGGTATCCGATTTCATGAAAATCGTGCCCGATCAAATTGCGCCGTGGGTTCCGGGCGGCTTGATGACGCTGGGCACCGACGGTTTCGGCCGCAGCGACACGCGCGAACGGTTGCGCCGCTTTTTTGAAGTGGACGCAGAATGCACCGTGATCGCGACGCTTTACGCGCTGGCTGAAAAGGGGCAGGTGGATCGCAAAATTGTGGCAAAGGCGATTAAAGACCTCGGGGTGGATCCGGAGAAGGCGTTTCCTTATTGGCCCGCTTGAGTCGGTCCTTCAAACTTGGCAAGGTCTCCGCGTGCCGAGCGACCCGTTAGAAGCCTACGAAGATTTGCAGGACGTATTCTCCAAGGACGTCAAAGGCGAGGCGAACCAAAATCTAATCGGGGAAGTTTACCGGGCTTCGTGTCAGTTTCTGGCGAAAGCAGATTCACAGCCTTTGAAGTCACTCGTTTCTGGCAAGGAATACATTGCTTTCAAATTTGGCAAAAGGCTCTCGCGTGCCGTCAACAAGCAGCTCTTTGCCGCGGAGCCGAAGGAATGGGGAGTGTTCTGCAAAGCGATCGCTTCCAAACGAGAGCCTGGAATGGAGTCCGAACGAATTACAAGAATTATCTATTCGGTGGCCGCGAGTTTCTTCTGCTTCATCGATCTCACAAAAGACGGCGACCAGAAAACACCGGGGACTTTCTTCGAGTACCTCATCGGTCATCTGTTCGCATGGCGGCTGGATGTAAATCCAAAGACACGTCTCCCGGTGCTCAACCTCGATATGGAAGCGACTTTGCCAACGGATTTCGTCTTCGATCTCGGTCCGAACCGCGCTAAGTTTCACCTGCCGATTAAGGTTTCCACGCGCGAACGAGTGATTCAGGTTTGGGCACACCAGCGCGTGCTCGACGGCGTTTACGGCACCGGGCGCTTCCTTGGGACTCCGGTCATCTTGACGGAGACGAAAACAGACAAGAAGAAAAGGGAGGTTATTGAGATTTGTCTTCCTGATCAGTGGCGGATTTACCAGATGCACATCGCCCAACTGAAGCGCATTACTACCTCGACGTGCCGGCTGCCTACTCGAGGCTCAATGACGTTTTCCCTCCGCTAATCGTAAAGCCATTTGGCCATTTCTTCGCTGAGGCAGATACCTTACCGACTTAGCTTTGCGGAAGACCAGGAAGTAGGAGTGATTCTTGCGCGCGTGAACCTGCCTGAGAATCCGGCTGACTCCGGGCTTGTTCTTGCGCAGCACCACGTACAAATCCTCCACGACAAAGCCCAATTGGCTCAGTTCGTTGATGATTTCGACGTGCGTGAGGCGCTGCTGGTTGGCGCAAACTTCATCCTGGCATTTCACGATGTAGATGCCTTCGGGTTTGAGGACCCGAAAGGCTTCTTTCGCTCCTTTGAAGTACAGATCGAGAACGGCTTCGTGATATTTTTTCGACGAATTCTGTGTGCCGTTGTTGTTGTAGTAGTGCTCGAAGTTCTGGTGATTTTGGTGCGCTGTGCCGCCTGGCGTGTGCATGTAAGGAGGATCAAACACGACACAATCAATAGTGGTGTCGCCGTAAGGCAACTTGCGGCAATCAACCCCTGACTGTAAATCGCTCGCACGGATATCGTAGGCAGTTTCAGGCACCTGCTTCCAAAAGACGCCCTTGCCGTAGGTGACATCGGCGACCAAGCTCCCTTCCGGGACGTAGAGTTTCAGCACGTGCGGGAACACCTCGTCGTTGGTTGCGTGGTAGGCAGAGAAGATGAGCTCGTTGGTCGCGATGCCGCGCGCGACTCGACTGGTCTTCTTGGGCTTAACGATTACGGCTGCGCTCATGGCTGCCTTCCCGTTTCGCGGACGTGCTTGCGCCAGTTCCATTGTCACCGACCCTTTTCTTGCAAGGTTTTCACAATCAAATCGTGAAGCGTCAGGCCTTCTTCAATCGCGGCAATCTTTAGCCGCTTGTGCAGGTTCTCATCCAGTTCGACTGGAAACGTTTTGGCCATTCACGAATATGTTTGTTTGGTTAGCGAGGTTATCCGAGTTAGTCAACTCAGAAAAACGCCGTTTAAGAGCAAAGCCCGATCCTACGTAAATCCACCTGAGACTTGGTGCAATATTGTTCTCGAGCGGGTCCAGTCAGGTAGTATTCGAATAAGTTTTCATCTCTGCTCGTTGCGAGTTTGGCCTCGGCGGATTTTTCTTGGTGACACGGTCGCTGCGCTCTCTTAGCGTTTGCGTTCCTTAAAGAAACTGTATGGACGTCAGACTTCCGAAACTGGGTGAAGGCGCGGATTCCGGCGTGGTCGTCAGCCTGTTGGTCAAGGAAGGCGACGCGGTCAAAGAAGGCCAGACAATCATCGAACTCGAAAACGAGAAGGCGGTCGCGCCAATCCCTGCCACTGTCTCCGGCACGGTGACGAAAATCCGCGTCAAGGAAGGCGACAAGATTTCTGTTGGCCAGGTCATCCTCTCCCTTGACGCGGGCGGCACTGAGGCAAAACCGGGGAAGGAACAAACTGCCGAGGAAACGTCGAGAAAAGCGAAACCGGCGGTGGTCGAGGACGAGGAGGAGAATGTTGCGAAGACGGAAGCCGAGGTTGCGGCCGCCCCGTCGGTTCGCAAGCTGGCGGTCGAGTTGGGGATTGATTTAGCGCATGTGCGCGGCGGCGAACGCGGGGGCCGCATCGTAATGGACGATTTGCGCGCGCATATTCAAAGATTGCAGAAGCTCGCGTTGCAACCCAAGGGCGCAGCGTCCACACCAGTCAGGTCGAATGCCGTTCCGCCGGAACCGATCGACTTCTCGAAGTGGGGCGCGATTTTCAGGAAACCGGTGTCGCAACTCCGCAAGGTCATCAGCCAGCGCATGGCCGAGAGCTGGACGACGGTGCCGCGCGTGACGCAATTTGATGAGGCGGACATCACCGCGTTGACGGAGTTGCGCAAAAAATATCAGGCGGCTTACGAAGCCAAAGGCGCGCGATTGACGCTGACTCCGTTGGCTCTGAAAGCCGTGGTGGCCACACTGTGCCGGTGGTCCGCGACGCGGACAAAAAGAGCCTGCTCCAACTTGCGACCGAGGTGGAGGAACTGGCTGCGAAAGCGCGCGAGCGGAAGCTGTCGCTGGAGGAGATGAAAGGCGGCACGTTTACCATCTCGAATCAGGGCGGGATCGGCGGCGGACATTTCACGCCGATCATCAACCTGCCCGAGGTCGCCATTCTTGGCCTCGGCCGTGGCGCATTGAAACCGGTCGTGAAGGACAAGCAAATCCAACCACGGCTGATGCTGCCCATCGCGATCTCCTACGATCATCGCGTGATTGACGGCGGAGCGGCGGCGCGGTTCACGGTGGATCTGGTGAAGGCGCTGGAGGGGTTCAGCGAAGAGGAAGTGAAGCTGGGGTGATGGGGTATTGGGGGTCTGGGTAGCATGATGAACGCGAATTACAGAAATCGAAACCGCGGGTATCAAGAATTGCGTGTTTGGGGTGACGCTCAAGAGTATTACGTCGCAACTTGTCGGGTATTCCGCGCTTTCCCCTATGAACTGAAGCGTGTCGCTTCACAGCAGATCGCCTCGGCGGATTCAGTGCATCGAAACATTGCCGAAGGCTACTGCCGCCGCTCACTACGTGAGTATCTGAATTTTCTGAACTACGCGCTTGGCTCGGTCGGCGAATCAGTTTCAGGCTTGCACGCTTACCTCCAAGCCCAGCAGATTTCCGATGTGGATTTTGCGCGTTTGAACGCGATGGCTTACAAACTGGAAAATGGATTGTTGAGGCTGGTCAACAGCTTGGAGCGAAAGCAAGCCGGCGCGGAGTGGGAAGACCAACTGGTCATCAAAGAAAGCAATGCGACCTACGACGCCGGTGAGGACCGGGTTGATGCGTTTTCACCCCAATACCCCACCTCCCCATCGCCCCGTATTTGAATTCATGGACCCAACCCAAACCGAAATCGTCGTTGTCGGCGCCGGGCCGGGCGGGTACGCCGCCGCGTTTTACGCCGCCGACCTCGGCAAAAAAATCGTCCTGGTCGAGCAGGACAAACGGCTCGGCGGCGTTTGCCTGAACCGCGGCTGCATCCCGTCGAAAGCGCTGCTGCACGCCACGCACGTGTTTGCCGCCGCGAAGGAGTCGGAACATCGCGGCATCGCCTTCGGCGCGCCTCAGATCGACCTCGCCAAACTGCGCGCGTGGAAAGAGTCCGTTCTCGCGAAACTTTCCGGCGGCGTGGCGCAACTGGCAAAACTGCGGGGTGTGGAGGTCTGGAACGGGCGCGGGCATTTCGAGGATTCGCACACGCTGCGTGTCGAGACCGAACAGGGACAGAAGTTGATCCACTTCGAACAGGCAATCATTGCCGTGGGATCGAAGTCAGCCATGCCGAAAGCGTTTGATCTCGGCAACCCACGCGTCATGACCTCACGCGAGGCGCTCGAAGTGGAAGAGATTCCCGCGAACCTGCTCGTCGTGGGCGGCGGCTACATTGGCATGGAGTTGGGCACCGTCTATGCCTCGCTCGGCAGCAAGGTGGTCGTTGTCGAAGCCTTGGATTCCATCCTGCTCGGCGCCGACTCCGACCTGGTCCGTCCCGTGATGGCTTACGCTCAAAAGGCGTTCAAGGAAGTGCGGCTGAAAACCAAGGTCGCCAAGATGGAGACCAAGGGCAAACAGATCAAAGTCATTGTCGAAGCCGACGGTCAGCAAAAAGAGGAATTGTACGACCGCGTGCTGGTCGCCGTAGGTCGCGTGCCAAACTGCGACGATCTCGGCCTGCAGAACACGCAGGTCACGCGTGACGACAAAGGCTTCATCAAAGCCAACGAGAAGCAACAGACCAGCGAGCCCACCATCTACGCCATCGGCGACTGCGCCGGCGGCGTGTTGCTCGCGCACAAGGCCACGCGCGAGGCGCGGATCGCCGTCGAGGTCATCACCGGCGAATCCAGAGGTGGCGACAAGTTTGTGATTCCCGCTGTCGTGTTCACTGATCCCGAGGTGGCCTGGTGTGGTTTGACCGAAACCGAGGCGAAGCAACAGGGAATCGAAGTGAAGATTGCCAAATTCCCGTGGGCTGCTTCGGGGCGCGCGCTGAGCTTCGACCGAACGGATGGTTTGACGAAACTCATCATCGATCCGGATACCGAACGCATCCTGGGTGTCGGCATTGTCGGGCACGGCGCGGGCGAGCTGATTGCCGAAGGCGTCGTCGCCGTCGAGATGGGCGCGACCGCAAAGGACCTCGCGCTGTGCGTGCATCCGCATCCGACGTTGTCCGAGACGTTGATGGAAGCCGCAGAAGTGTTCTACGGTCATGCCACGCACACGTTCGTGAAGAAACAGGCCCAGAAACAAGCGGCGAGTTGAGGGCACGAGGACTTATGCCGAGAGTCCTCGTTCAATTCGCCGGCAAACCTGCATCTAATCGGACCTTTCGATTTGCCGAACCCGGTTGAGATGCCGTCCGCCGGCAAACGGCGTGCTCAGCCACACCTTGACGATCTCCAAGGCCAGCTCCGGCGAAATCGTACGCTGGCCCAGCGCGAGCACGTTCGCATCGTTGTGCTCGCGCGCCCAGCGTGCAGTGTTGAGGTTCCAGCAAAGCGCGCAGCGTATGCCCCTAACCTTGTTGGCCACGATGGCTTCGCCATTGCCCGAGCCGCCGAGCACAATCCCTCGATCAAATTCTGCGCGCTCCACGGCTTCCGCCACCGGGCGGATGAACAGCGGGTAATCCACCGGCTCGCTGCTGAACGTGCCAAAATCCCGAACCTGGTGCCCCAATTCATTCAGGAGAGCTTTGATGTTTTCCTTGTAGTCAAATCCGGCGTGGTCCGAGCCGATGGCGATTTTCATGGCGCGCCAAGCCTTGTGGTTGCCGCGCGTTTGTCCAGCCGATTCCGGGAGGGCTAACTCCTTTTTGCGGCTGTTGGTGATCAGAGGTATTGTGGGCTTGTCATGAAGAAGACTCTCTCAGCGAAGGACGTGATGTTATTCGACAGACAGCCCAGCGGCTGGCAGTGCCCGCGAGCGAGTTGCATGGCGCCGCGGGCGGCGTTTGGCGGACCGGCGCCCAGCCCAATCGGGGCAGCCGCCCGCGCCGGTGTCAAAAGGATTTCCCTGTGTTGCGCTGCCGTTGCGCTGTCCTTCCTGAATGTCTGGCTCAGCGCCGATCAGGTGGAGATGCGAAACGGTGATCGTTACCGCGGGAAGGTGCTATCGCTCGATACGAACTCGCTGGTTTTGCGCAGCGATGTGCTCGGGACCGTGCGCCTGCCGCGCGGCAAAGTGGCGCTCGTCACTCTTGGCGAAAATCCGGCGACGAATGTCACGCGCGGGCCGTTGACGACAGACAGCCAACGGAATACGCCGGCCGTTGCGCCAACCAACGGTGTTGTCAATCTTTCCACGCCACTCCGGCAACTCGGTGCGAACACGAATTTCATAAAACAAATTCAAGCGCAGTTTCTCGCCGACGCCGGGCCCGAAGCGAACAACAAGTTCAACGAAATGGTCGATGGCCTGATGAACGGCAAACTGACCGTGAACGACCTCCGCGCGGAGGCGAAGTCAGCGGTGGACCAACTGAAGGGGCTCAAACGCGATCTTGGAGACGACGACAGCGGAGCGCTCGATGGTTACCTGGCCATCCTCGAGAATTTTCTTCAAGAGACCGTGCCGCCGCCCCCTTCCCCTACAAACGTCTTACGACCTGTGCTGAAGGGCAAACCCGCCCCGGTCCCCGTTCGCAAGGCGGAATGATCGGTGCGCGGCTCATTGTCATGGGAAACCTCCGGCTCTGCCGGAGGACTCGCGAAGTTCGACAATTTCGGGAAGGGTCCGAGTCGCTGGGTCGAACGGCAAGCCGATTCCCCTCAGCCTGACCCTCCCACGAGGAGAGGGAACAGCCGGCGACAGCTTCGGTTGTTCGGGAGGTTCGTCGGGCAGACACCGCGCTAGATTGTGATGAAAGTCAGCGGAGGATTCTCCCTCTCCCTGAGGGAGAGGGCCGGGGTGCACCGCCATTGAATTAAGCCCGGCAGCAGGACCGCACTGGCAGGCTCTTAATCTTAATCCTAATCGTAATCTTGCTCGGCTTAGGTTCTTGGAGATTAAGAGTAAGATTACGATTAAGATTGGGAAGAAACCATTCCGCCTTAATTCAATGGCAGTGGGACAGGGTGAGGGGAAGGTGACGCTCGCTGTGCGAAGCGGGTTGGCCCTTCCCAAGAAGTCTGCGGACCGTCCGAAGGGCCGTATGGCTTTGGGCCATTCATTCTTTCATGCCTCCGGCTTCGCCGGAGGTCGTTGACTTTTTCTTTCGTTTCGGCTTGAACAATTCCAACTGCGGTTCCTTGAAAAAGTCGTAGTTCTTCAGAATCCGGATGATCTGGAGCAGATCGGACTTTTGGTAGTTGCGATTCACCTCAATCTGAACGATGAGGTCCGCGAGCATCGTGTGAAACGGAATGATCGCGTCCACGCCTTTGCTCTTCAGCAGCTCAATGCTTTCGGCGCGGGCTTCCCTGCTTTGCGGCAGCGCGGGCACCACCAGGATTTTCGTCGGCTGCCCCTGGCCGCCAAATGCCTTCGCGGCGCGTTCAAACACCGGCGGTTCGACAAAGCGGAAAATTTCCGGCGCGTTGGCCAGCACGGCCGAACTGAAACTCTCCGTGTGCCAGCCTTTGACTGCCACCACGGCGCGGGCAATGGCCGGCAGATCGTCGGAAGTCAGCACGAACGGCAGCGGCTGGCCGGCCGCGGCGTGACGCGGGTTGAGCACGAAGAAATCGATCTCTTCGTCCTCGCGGCGGGTTGGCGCGATGTATTTGCGCTGTTGCCGGACGAAGAACCCGTGCAGCTCGAAATATTCGCGCACGATCGTTTCGCTGACGGCAGGCATGCTGGTCTGGTGTCCCTAACGCTTCTTTACAATGACGCCGACCAAGCCGGAAACAGCAGCGCCCCTCACCCTGCCCTGTCCCCATCGGATGGGGAGAGGGTGGCCGAAGGCCGGGTGAGAGGAAAGCGGAACGTTCACATGGTATGGGTATTTCTGTGACGTGACACTAGAACGCGGAGTGCGGAGCGCGGAGCACGGAATGGGCGGCGTTGGCGCCCGCGGATTGCTCTGTGCTCGCGGCTTGAACCGGGGGCGCGGCCAGCACTTTTTCGACGAGGTCCAGCGGCACCGCTTGTCCGAAGGAGACCTGGCCAATTTTGTTCACGAGCACGAACCTGATGACGCCTTCACTCACCTTTTTGTCGTGCCGCATCGCTTCAAACAGCTTCTCGCGCTGCGCGGGATTCAACTTGATGTGCGTCGGCAGGCCGACCTTCTCAAAAACAGCGGCGACCCGCTCGACATCGCGCGCCGGAAATCCGAGCAGTTCCGCGGAAAGCCTCGCTGCAAACACCTGGCCGATGGCAATGGCTTCGCCGTGCAGCAGTTTGCCGTAGCCGGAGACCGCTTCAAGCGCGTGGCCGATGGTGTGGCCGAAGTTCAGGATCGCGCGCAGGCCGCTCTCGGTCTCGTCCTGTCCCACAACGCCAGCCTTGATCTGACAACAGCGCGCCACCACGGACGAGAGCGTGTCGGGGTCGCGCTGGAGCAGTTTGGGCATGGCCTGTTCAAGCCGCTTGAACAGTTCCACGTCGTGAATGATGCCGTATTTGATAATCTCGGCCAGACCGGCGCGATACTCGCGCACGGGCAACGTCTCCAGCGTGTCGAGATCGCAGAGCACGAAGCGCGGCTGATAGAACGCGCCAACCAGGTTCTTGCCCGCTTTCAAATTGATCCCGACTTTGCCGCCGACCGAACTGTCCACCTGCGCCAACAGCGTTGTCGGGACTTGTACAAAATCAATGCCGCGCGAATAAGTTGCGGCCACGAAGCCGGCGAGGTCACCGACCACGCCGCCGCCGAGCGCGACCACGAACGACTTTCGTTCAAGCCGGTGCTCGGCGAGTTGATCGTAACACGAAGCGACCATCTTCAGGCTTTTGGCTGTTTCGCCGGCAGGAACAGTGATCAGGGTCGGCTCGAAGCCGCACGCTTTGAGCGACTCCACCGCCACTTCGCCGTAGCGCGCCGCCACGTTGCGGTCGGTAATCACGGCGCAATGCTGGCCGAGATAAAGCCGCTTGCATTCCTGCCCGAGCCGCGCGAGCAGCTGGTTGCCTATCGAAATCGTGTAGCTCCGCACCCCGAGCGGCACTTTAATCACATACATGGCGGCAGGATAAAGTCTGGGCGCGGCATGTCAAAGATTTGCCTTCAGGAGGAACTGTAGCCGCCGACGTGAGGAGGGGGAACAGCGGCGCTCCGAGGGTTGCACCTTGTTACCCCGGTTCCGACGCAAAATTTTCGTGCAGTCTTGCAAAGCGGTTGTCCAATCGATCAAATGAGCCCCGTGACTATGCGAATGGTTCTGACCGCGCTGACGTTGGCGTCAATGGCCAGCGGCCTCGTTTCCTGCGCCGAAAAAAGTTCCGGCGAAAAGCCGGTCCCCAAAGCGCGAGGTTCACAAGCCAGCACACAGATTTTCTCCGTCAAGGGCGTGGTCAAGGAACTGAAGCCGGACGGCAGAACGATCGTCATCAAACACGAGGAGATCCCGAATTATATGGCGGCGATGACCATGCCGTTCGAGACGAGGAACACCAACGAACTCGCGGGACTTAAACCGGGCGACGAAGTTTCCTTCCGCCTGCTCGTCACGGATCAGGCGGGATGGATTGATCAAATCACAAAAACCGGCGTAACGAACGTGGATGAACCGCCGGCACGCGAGACGTTCCGCCGCGTGCGCTTCGTGGACCCGTTGAACATCGGCGACGCGATGCCGGATTATCCGTTCACCAACGAACTCGGCCAGGCGATTCGTCTGGGGCACTTCAAAGGCCAGGCGCTGGGGTTGACATTCATTTACACGCGCTGCCCGCTCCCAATGTTTTGTCTCCGCATGTCGAGCAATTTTGCCGACGCTTGCAGGAAACTTTCCACCATGCCAGACGCGCCAAAAAACTGGCGGCTCCTCTCCATTTCATTCGACCCGGAGCACGACACGCCGCAAATGCTGAAGGGCTACGCGAAGCGGTACGAGTACGACACCAACCACTGGAGCTTCGCGACCGGCGCGCTCATTGATATCGACGCGATTACCGAGCAGTTCGGACTGATGTTCCCGCGCGAAGGCACCGGAATCACCTTCAATCACAATCTCCGCACGGTGGTGGTGGACGCGCAAGGCCGCGTGCAAAAAGTTTTCACCGGCAACGAATGGAAGGTGGAGGATTTCGTTGACGAAATGGTCAAGGCGGCGGGAGTGAAAGCCCGTTAAAGCGTGAAAACGTTGAACCGTTGCAACGTTGAATGCGTAAACCGTTGGATGAGTTGAAGCGGCCTCGCGCGTCGTTCTAGCGATTTAACGGCTTAACGTTTTTAACGCTTCAACGGTTTAACGATTTAACGCTTCAACGCTTCAACTTTCACACCGTCTTGTAAGGCTCGATCGCGTCGATGCGGAAATGTTTCTTCGCGCCGGCAAGCTCGAACTCGACTTCCTCGCCCACTTTGCGGTTGAGCAGTGATTGGGCGATGGGCGTGAGATACGTGACAATGCCCTTTTCCGGTTCGGAATCCCAGGCGCCAAGAATCGTGAACGTTTCCATGTGTTGCGTGCCCAACTCGGTCACCTTCACGCGGGTGCCAATGCCGACCGTGTCGGTGGCCGCGTTGGCAAAGTCCGTTCCGCGCGCCCGGACGAGTTGCGACTCCAACTCACCCTTCCGGCGCATGAGCAGTTTTTGCATCTCCTTGGCCGACTTGTATTCGTGGTTCTCGCGCAGGTCTCCGTGTTCGCGGGCGGCGGCGATTTCCTTGGAGTTGGCCGGGATTTTTTTGTGCACCAGTTCGTCGTATTCTGTTTTGCGCCGCTCCAGGCTTTCCCAGGAAACGACGAGCGAGGAATCCTGCTTGCTCTGCTCGCCGGAAATCAGCGCTTGCGCCGCCGGATAACTCTTCACGATGCGCGCGAGAAGCGACCGTTTGTCCATGTCGTCGAAGCAGGGCGAAAGCTGCAGCGCGCGCGTGAGGTCCTTGATGACCTCGAGATCGGCGGACTCGATCAATTCCACGATCAGTTCCTGGTCGTCGAGGATGTAGTCGCGCAGTTTGTTCGATTTTTTCTCGTTGAACTGGTCGCGTTCCATCGCCGTGAGCATGGCGCGGAAAACTTCGGGGCCCAGAATGTCGGCAAAGGCGTCGGATCGCTCCTTGGCCAGCCAGAGCAGCAATTCACTGCCGGCAGTGTGCTGGCTGATAACGCGGGCGAGCATTTCCTTGAGCGGCGCCAGTCTTCCTTCGTGAATCAACAGATGGGCAAACTCGGTGCAAAGTTTGGCTGAAACGGTGTTGATGACGCCGAGCAGCGCCTCGTGCCAATGCTCCGGATTGGAGTCCTTGAACGACTGCAACGCGTGTTTGTGCTTGGCCGCCGGCACTTGCTCCAGCAACTGGCCCAATTTCAAATTCTGCGACCAGACTGCGACGGGAGTCAGTTCGCCTTCCGCGCCGGGCGCGCCGGCTGCCAGGCGGAGTTCGTCGCGAACAAAAATCGCTTCGAGCGCCAGCGCCGGCAGCGTGCGCTGATGGCTGACGATTTCGACGTTCAGCATGTTGATCGCTTCTGCGACGGCCGTGTTTTTATCCGTCAGATCGGACAAGTTTTTCAACAGCTCGTTGGCCACACTGAGCCGCGCTTTCAGACCTTTGGCCGCGCGGAATTCGCCAATTAAACGCTCCTG
>QHOP01000182.1 GCA_003219345.1 Verrucomicrobiota bacterium | reverse complement strand
CCATGACACCGGCATCTTTCGTGCAACTTCATTCGTTGCACTTTTCCGGGCTTGGCGTTGCTCGTGGCGACCCATCAAAATGCCTACTGTAGCGTGTTGCGCGTCCGTTTCAATCGTTTAGCGAGGTGCCCCGGCTGACTTTCGTGCCTTGCAGTGATGGAAAAAGCTGCGTGAATCGGCTTGTCACCAAGCACGTGGAAGCTAGGGTCTTTGTGAAATCACCCTATTTCCTTTTGCCAACCTGAGCTGACATTTGATCATTTCCGGCCGAATGGGATTTGAGCAGAGAAGTATTTGGACCGCGCTTTTGGCCGTTGGAACGGTAACCGGCGTCCTGGCGGCTGGCGGCGGTTCCCTGGCCTGGCAGAAAGGCGACGGGTTCCGCGTTGCACCGCTTCGGATTCCCGCCTCGGGCAAAACGGGCTTCACCCTCCTGCCGTCCGGAGTGACGGGGGTAAATTTCACCAACACGCTGCCGGACGAGCGGGCGATGACCAATGCCAACCTGATGAATGGTTCGGGCGTTGCGCTGGGAGACTATGACCGCGACGGCCTTTGTGACGTTTATCTGTGCAATTTAAACGGAACGAACGCGCTCTACAAAAACCTCGGCAACTGGAAGTTCCAAGACGTCACCGAAGAAGCAGGCGTGGCCTGCCCGAATCAGACTTCCACCGGCGCGGTCTTTGCCGACATAAACGGAGACGGTTATCTGGATCTGCTGGTCACCTCGATGGGAGGGCCGAATGCCTGCTTCTTGAATGACGGCCACAGTCATTTTACGAATGCCACGGCCGCCGCGGGGTTGGTTTCCCAATTGGGCAGCACGTCCATGGCGTTGGCCGATGTTGATGGCAATGGGACGCTGGACCTTTACGTCGCCAATTACGGTGCGACCTCGATTCTGCGCAGTGGCGGCGCGCTCAACGTTTCCTACCTCAACGGCCAGCCGGTAGTCCGCGGACGTTACGCCAAGCGCATCAGGATCATCGATGGAACGATGTTTGAATTGGGCGAGCCAGACGTTCTTTATTTGAACAACGGCAAAGGAAAGTTCGCACCGGTCTCGTGGACCGACGGGACATTTCTCGACGAAGACGGCAAACCGCTGGCGCAGGCGCCGTGGGACCAGGGGTTGTCCGTGTTGTTTCGGGACATCAACGGCGATGGGTTTCCGGATATTTACGTCTGCAATGATGCCTTCACCCCGGACCGATGTTGGATCAACGACGGCCGCGGACATTTCCACGCCCTGAACCGTCGGGCGTTGCGATCGTCGAGTTATTTCTCGATGGGAGCTGATTTTGCTGACATCGATCGCGATGGATACGACGATTTTCTCGTGACGGACATGTTGAGCCGCCAGCACCGTTTTGTACTGACCCAGAAAGGAACCATGCATCCGCAACCGCGACTGCCGGGCGACATTGACAGCCGGTTTCAAATCCGGCGCAACACGCTCCTTCTGAACCGCGGCGATGGCACTTATGCGGAGATCGCCAATTTCGCCGGAGTGGCCGGCTCGGAATGGACGTGGGGTTGCGTATTCCTGGATGTGGACCTCGACGGCTGGGAGGACATATTGATCAGCAACGGCTTCGCGCACAATGTGGACGACATGGACGCAAAGGAGCGCATTAAACACATGGGAAAACTCTCCGTGGATGAAAGCCGCAAAACGCTTCCGCTGTTTCCTCGTTTGGCAACCCCGAACATCGCCTTTCGCAACCAACACGACCTGACTTTCCGGGAAACGGGCGGGGAATGGGGATTCGATTCTGTCGAAGTCTCCAACGGAATGGCGCTGGCGGATCTGGACAATGACGGGGACCTGGATGTCGTGGTCAATTGCTTGAATGGTCCAGTGCTGATTTACCGCAACGAAACCGCCGCACCGCGGCTGGCGGTGCGTTTGCGCGGCAAATCGCCGAATACGCAAGGCATCGGAGCCAAAATCAAGGTTTATGGCGGACCGGTCACTCAAAGCCAGGAGGCGATTTGTGGCGGTCGTTACATGTCCGGCGACGATCCGATGCGGGTTTTTGCTGCCGGGAGTTCGTCCAATCTCACCATTGAAGTGATCTGGCGAAGTGGCGCTCGGAGCGTCGTGCGCAATTGCTCGCCGAATCATGCTTATGAGATCGACGAGTCCGCAGCCAGTGACATCGCGCGAAGCGGTCCTGGCAAAGAAGCAGAGAAGCCAACGCTCTTTCAAGACGCCAGCGAATTGCTGCGCCACACACACCATGAAGAACAGTTCGACGACTTTGCGCGCCAACCTCTCTTGCCCAACCGCCTCAGCCAGCTCGGCCCCGGCGTCGCGTGGTACGACGTGGACGGCGACGGGCGGGAAGACTTGATCATTGCGAGCGGTAAGGGCGGAAACCCGCTGCGGACAAGACTGCTTTGCTGATCGGCTCTGCCAACTACGAGGATGGTCTGACCAACGGAGAATTCGTCTTGCGTTTTGATCTTCAGGACAGAAGCGTTAATGCTTCAACCGGCCTCCCTGCGCAGGTGTCGAGCGTCGGCCCGATGGCTTTAGCGGACCTGGATGGCGACGGCAATCTGGATTTGTTTGTGGGCGGTCGAGTCATTCCCGGACGCTATCCCCAAGCGGCTACTTCATACCTTTATCGCTACGACGGCAGGCAATGGCAGTTGGACGCTGAGAACAGCCGCCTTTTTCAGAATATCGGCCTGGTTAGCGGCGCGGTTTGGAGCGATATCGATGGCGATGGGTTTCCGGAATTGATTCTGGCCTGTGAATGGGGCCCGGTGCGGGTGTTCAAAAACCAATCCGGCAAACTGCGTGAAGCCACCGAAGAACTGGGTCTCGCTGGCTTCACGGGTTGGTGGACCAGCGTGACCACCGGAGACTTCGACGGCGACGGGCGACTGGACCTTATTGTCGGCAACTGGGGACTCAACAGTTCCTGTCACGCCAGCCGCGAGCATCCCGCGCGGCTTTATTTTGGCGACTGGAATGGATTCAGCAACGTTGATCTGCTGGAGGCGGAAGATGATCCGCAATCGGGCATCGTGCCTCGACGCGACTTCGGTTCGGTCCGGGCTGCGCTGCCATTTCTGATGACAAAATTCCCGACGTACCAGGCGTTCGCCGAAGCCAACGTTGACGGCGTGCTGGGCGACAAAGTGCCACTCACCCGCGAGCTGCAAGCCAACACGCTGGCGACGATGATTTTCTTCAACCGCGGAGACCATTTTGAAGCTGTGGCATTGCCGCCCGAAGCGCAGTTTGCGCCGGTATTCGCCGTGTGTGTGGCCGACATGGATGGTGACGGAAACGAAGACGTTTTTCTCGGCCAAAACTTTTTCGCGACACAACCGGAAACACCGCGACTCGACGCCGGGCGCGGTTTGTGGCTCCGCGGCGACGGCGCCGGAAAATTGACGCCGGTGCCAGGACAGGAGTCCGGCGTCAGGATTTACGGCGAAGCGCGCGGCGCGGCGCTTTGTGATTACGATGGAGACGGGCGGGTGGACCTGGTGGTGACGCAGAACGGTGCAGAGACAAAACTCTATCACAACGCACAAGCGAAGCCGGGCCTCCGCGTGCGTCTGAATGGCCCGCCAGGGAATCCGAAAGGAGTGGGCGCGCAAATGAGATTGATCTTCGGTCAAAGGCCAGGCCCCGTGAGGGAGGTCCATGCAGGATCAGGGTACTGGTCGCAGGACAGCGCCGTGGAGGTGCTGGCCACACCCGAATCGCCGACGCAGATTTGGATCCGGTGGCCGGGCGGCAAAGTTTCCGCTGCCCCGGTGCCGCCGAAACCCGGAGAAGTTACCGTCAACACTGAAGGTCAGATCAAAATCGTGCGTTAGAGCGGTTCCCCAAAGTCATTTCCGATATCGGCAGGGCGCGTTGTCCCCAGCGCGCCGAAATCGCGCGGCATGGCGAGGACACCGAGCACCATGTTTACGGCGACTGTTCGACGACTATCACTTTATCTACCCGCACCGACTCGATCTTCTGTTTTGTGCCGTCGGGCCACAGAATTGCCGCTTCATCGGGTTGTTCAACCCTGCCCAGCCCGATGGTGACGGGCAACTCGGATTGCGACAGATAACTGCGTGTGGGCATGACCTGGCGCGAGAGCGTCTGATTGCCAGCGCGGACTTTGACCCACGCGCCGATCGCATCACGGTTGCACTTCCTGCCGACCAGTTTGAAACGCAGCCAGTGGTTGCCGAGCTGTTGGTCGTTGCGGAGCAGCAGCGGCGGGCCGTTGACCTGTGTCAGCACCACGTCAAGATCTCCGTCGCCGTCGATGTCCGCGAACGCCGAGCCTCGACCGACGATCGGTTTGAAAATATCGGCGCCGCATTTTGCTGCCGGCACGAGAAGGAAGCCGTTTTGTCCGGCGCCGCCCGCGTTCCAGAACAGTTGAGCTGGCTGGCGGTATTGCTGGCTCGCCTGGATTTTGTGGATTTGCTCTTCAAGATGTCCGTTCGCGCTCAGCAGGTCGAGCCAGCCGTCGAGATCGTAGTCAAAAAAGAAAACGCCGAACTTCAGCATCAGCCGGCTGGCGGGCCCGATGCCTTCGGTGATGGCTTCGTCGGCAAAATTTGTCGGCGCATTTTGCGTGACATATAATGCGGTCATCTCGTTTGCGAAGTTGCCGATGGCGATACCCAGTTTGTCGTCGTTGCGATAACGCGCCGTGTCGATGCCCATCGCCCCGCGCGTGTTGCCGAAGTTATCAAACGCCACGCCGGACAGAGCTCCGATCTCCTTGAACGTGCCGTTGCGCTGGTTCAGAAAAACGAAGTTCGGCACGGTGTCGTTGGCCACAACGAGATCCATCCAGCCGTCGCCGTCCAGATCGACTGGCGCGACTCCGAGCGATTTCGCAGCCGGCACGCCCGTGGAAGGATTTTTGATTTGAATGCCGCTCTGCGCAGAGACATCCGTGAAACGGCCGTGGCCATGATTGTGATAGAGTCGCGGAAACGCGCCCTCAAAATTGTTCGGCTGGCCGTAGGCGCGAGTTCGACCGTCGATTTTGTAGCCCACTTCCGCGTCGATTTCCTTGGACCACTTGACGTAATCGCCGACGAACAAATCCAGCTTGCCATCGTTGTCATAATCCACCCACGCCGCGCAGGTGCTCCAGTCGTTCGTTGAGCCGCCCATGCCCGCTGCGTCCGTCACGTCCTTGAACTTTCCGTTGCCTTCGTTGTGAAATAAATGATTGCCGCCCACCGCCGTGATGAACACATCCTCCAGTCCGTCGTTGTCGTAATCGCCGATCGCCACCCCCATGCCGTAGAAACTCACGTCCAGCCCCGAACCGGCGGTCACATCGCTGAAGTGACCTTTGCCGTCGTTGTGATAGAGCGCGTGGGTGGTGGGCTTCCTGCCGTCGGGGATGTGCCAAGGCCAGTAGCTGGAGTTGATGAAGAGCAGGTCGGGCGCGCCGTCGTTGTCGTAGTCGAAAAAGGCCACTCCGCCGCCCATCGTCTCCGGCAGTAATTTGTCGCCGTAAGCGCCGTTGTTGTGGATGAAGCTGATGCCGGCCTGCTCGGTGATGTCGGTGAATCTCGCAACCGGAATTTCAGCGTTCGGTATCTTTGGAACTGTTGGCGCGTTGAGTTGGGTGATCTTTGGCGGCAGTGGCGCGGGCTTGCGTTTGAGAACGACCAGGATGCCGCCGGCGACTACTGCGATTGCGACGAACCCAAGCAACGACCAGCGAACGGCTTTGCCAATAACCGTGTCGAATTCATTTCACAGAATCGCCGGGCTGAAGCAGCCAGGCTTGCGGATGATGGGTGAAACCGATGTGTGGATAATATTTTTCCGCCGCCGGCGCTGCGAGCAACAGCAGCATCGTTTTCGGCCCGCCGGCCGCTTGAGTGCGGCGAACCAATTCCCGGCCGATGCCTTGCCTTTGGTGCGAAACGCGAACAGCCAGATCGGCCAAATAGGTGACATAGCAAAAATCCGTCAGCGCCCGCGAAATGCCGGCGAGGATTTCCCCGTCCCACGCGGTGATGATAAGATTCGCGTTGCTCAGCATCGCGGCCATTCGTTCGCGCTCGTCAACCGGCCTGCGTTCGCCCAAAGTCGAAGCGCGATACAATTCGATGACGGCCTCGAGATCAAGGTCGTTGCCCGTTTTGTAAGTAATCATAGACTCAGAACTCTCCAATCGAACTCGTCCAACGTGTTTGATCCCTATTTCGCGGAGGAGACGGCCTGGGCAGTCCCTTCGGCCGCCAACTCCGCCGCGCCGGGGCGCTGCAGCGGGTAAATCACCGTCGCCTGCGCCGCGTGGTCGGCCGCCGGATTGGCGCGGCGCGCGATAGCGATAGCGCGGTCGGCGGCGTTGTAATCGGGCAGATATTTCGCGTGCTCCCGCCGATGGAAAGCGGCCTCTTGTTCGTCGCCAAGTTGCGTATAAAGCTGCGCGAGATTGAAGTGCGCCGTCAGATTTTCCGAATCCAACGCCAACGTCTTCTGAAATTGCTCGGCGGCCTTGAGCAAAAACTGTTTTTGCCGATCGGGTCAGCCCGCTCCATTTTCGCCCGCTCGAAGTAAGTTTGACCGAGTTCGTTGATGACTTCGTAGTCCTTGCTGAAATCGAAACCGCGCTGGTCGAGTTCGGAATAGCGGTCTTCCAGAATGCTGCGAAATTCCTTGATGGCTTCGTCCAGAAAACCGTTTTGCTTGTTTACCAGGCCGTTGAGCCAGGCGACCGTCCATCGCGGCGGAGGCGGATTACACTTCGCCGCGCGCTGAAGCGCCGCAACACCATCGTCGATCCGGCCCTCCTTGAGATAGACGCGGGCCAGATTAACCGGGCCGTCGGCGCGACCGAGCTTCTCCACCTGCTCAAACGCCTGAGCGGCCTGGAGATGGTTGAGGGTTGAGGGTTGATGGTTGAGAGTTGTTCCGCGTTCGCGCTCGTGCCTTCGATCGGGAATGTGATTCGGTCGGAGGCGATGGTCGTGATGGGAAGGTCGTTGGTCGCGTTCAATGGCGCGCCCGCTGTGTAGTTCGTGCCGAAGACGTAGTTCATGTAGACCGCGTCAAATTTGCGGTATTGGAGTTTGACATCCAGCGTCAGCGGTTCGTTCTGATGTTCGGGAACGGTGAAACTGTAGTGCACCACCTGGCCGGCGCCGGGCGGAATCTGATGATTGTAAAGCGGTGTGAAAATGTCCTGCGGATTGCGGCGGTCAACACGATTGCCGTTGCGATCCAGCATGTAAACGTTTATGAAGTGCGACCAGGGATCGACTTCATTGTGCGATCCGAGTCCGCCGCTGCGTCCGATCACTCCGGTTCCGCTGGTCGCTTGGGCGTCCACCCACACTTCATTTGAATCCACAGTGCCCTGGGTGAAAGGATGGCCGACCTTGAGCGTGCGCAAGACCGCTTCAACCAGATAGCGTTGGCCGCGTTTGAGTGTCGGAATCCGGGGACGCAACGGCGCCGTCAGAGGACTGTCGATCATGCCGCCTTCTTTGAGCCCGAAGATGTCCACGCGAAGAGCGCCTTTCAAAAACTCCTGGTGACGTTCCACAATGTCCGGTTGGCCGCGGAGGTAAGCGATCCCGGTGTTCGCCCCCGGAAAGAGATGGTCGTGAATAAACCGCGCGCTTTGGTTGGTCGGGTTGAAGAAATTCGCTCCGAAGTCCTGGGATTCCTTCAGCGGCATGTGGCAGCCAGCGCAGTTTTGCACCGCCTTCTCCGGATAATAGAAACTGCGCGCGCCGTGGCCGGACACACCGCTGAGCAGATAAGTGTCGTAGTGATTCTGGCCGCGCAGGAATTCCTTATACTTGTTCAGGTCCTGCGGAATGCTGACCTTGTGGCAGGTCGAGCAAAAATCCGCCGTGCGCATGAACGGCTTCAGGAAGGTTTTCTTGTGGAATTGCGGCTTCGCCTTGACCAACTGCTGGTTGAGGTATTGCAGGAAATGATTTGTGCTGTAAGCAAACGGATAATGGATCGGCTCGTCAATCGTGTAGTCCGCGTTTCCGCGCGTGCTGTTGATGTGGGTGATGGCATGGCATGACGTGCAGGTGATGCCGGCCTGCGCCGTGGGATGATGCACGTCGTCGAAGTTCGGATCGTCGAACGCCCCGCCGAAGAACGGCACTACGTCGTGGCAGCCGGCGCACCAGCGCGCCGCTTTCACCTTCCCGTCGCGCTTGAGCGCGACCTGGCGCGTCTCCCGCACGCTGAACAGATACGGCTTGTTGTTGAAGGAACTGAAGTGGTGCGCGCTGTGGAACCAACCTTTATAAGCGTCTTCGTGGCACTTCAGGCAGTAGTCGTCCATCATCAACGTCCGCGCGGGAATGAAATTGCCCGTGGCCGTGCGGGCCAGCGACGGCTCGAAATATTTTTCCCCTTCCACCGAGCCAATCTGATTCCTTTTCGGATGCGCCGAGTGGAGCAACACCATTCCCAACACAACAGCTCCAACCGCCACGGCCCATTTCAGTCCGACCAGCCATTGGATGCGCGGCCCGGCAAGCCGGTGCAGGATGTAAAGCCACACGGCAAGAATCGGCGTGATGACATGGGCCCAATACGCGAGCGACCGCGCCTGCGGGTTTTTCAGTCCGACATTCTTGAACTGGAAGATGTCGATGCGGGTGAGCAACAGCCCGGTGACCAATACGACGAGGCTGGTGGCAAAGAGCAGGTACCCGACCTTCACGGCGCGACGGTTCGGCCGATCGTGCGCATTCTTGATATGGATGAGGCCAAAGACGACGACCGGCAGGACCAGCAGCAGTCCCAGCGCGAGGTGCGCGCCGAACATCACCATGTAAAACCAGTTCTGATAGGTCTGGTTCGGATCGCTTTTGAGCCATTCCAGGAAAGTGATGGCGCTGAGATAGACCGAATTCGCTGCCAGCACAGCGACCAGCCCGAAGATGAATAAAAGGAGAATGCGCAGCCTCGGACCGACGGCCCTGACGTATTTCTTCTTCGGCGGCGTGGCGCTGGGCGTGATGTTGTCGGGTGTCTCAGGCATGGTTTGTGCCGTGCGCGCAGGAGATTTTAGTGAATTTTAATGCCGCCGGCTACAAGTGAAATGCGATTGGGGCGAAATGCTTGAAATCGGTGGCGAGTCGCCAGGCCGAGCAGGCATTTCGCTGCGACGCCTGGCGCCCCTCAACAGATTGCCAAAGGCGCCGGTCACCTCCCCTTAACCGCATCCACAACATGACCGCCGATGAAGCGCGTCAGCGCGTGCTCTCCGGCAAGCCCGATCACGTCCGCGAGATTGACGGCTCCTTCGCTCTGCTGGCGCGCGACGGCAAGACTGTTCGCATGGCCCGGTCGCTCGATCGCCCGATGCGCTACTTCCTCGCCAAACGCAACGAAGGACCCGCGCTCATCGTCGCCGACCGCATCGACGCGATTTACCAACAGCTCAAGGCCGAGGGCCTCGACAACCAGTTTCATCCCAGCTACACGCGCATGGTCCCGGCGCATTACGTCGTGGAAATCCAGCTCGTCGGCTGCCCTGATCCCGATCCGACGTACACACGCTTCTTCACGCCCCAACGCAACGCGCTGCCAACCGATCTGGATGAACTCGGCCGCCGCTATATCGGGGCGCTTGCGGATGAAATTGCGAAATGGTTGGAGCAAATCTTCAACGACACTTCCAGGAACACCCCTCACCCGTCCTTCGGCCACCCTCTCCCCTCATCGGATGAGGGGAGAGGGAAGGGAGAGGGGAGGAGAATCCTCAGCTTGGGCGCCAGGGCCACCGGCGGTGAAAATGTCGAAGAGCGTCCGTCGCGTCTCCCTCTCCTGCGGGAGAGGGCCGGGGTGAGGGCGAGACAATCCTCTGAATCCATTATCCCAACAAAGAGGCTTCACGAGGGAAGTAGCGCACCGCCCGTCGGCGTATGTTTTTCCGGCGGCATCGACAGCGGTTCTGTATTTCTCATCACCTATCACGTCATGCAAAAACTCGGCATGAGTCCGAGCCGGCTCAAAGCTTTCACGCTGAATTTCGGCGACGGCCCGGACTTCCAGCAGGCCCGTGAATTCCTCGACCGGCTTGGACTCGGCCTGTTCCTCGAACCGATTGAAGCGAACCTCGACGCCATCGATGTCGCGGAAACCATCCGCGTCCTCGAAGACTACAAACCGCTCGATGTCGAATGCGCTTCCATGGGCCTGACGCTTTGCCGCGGCATTCGAGCGCGCTATCCGGATTGGAAATTCCTCATCGACGGCGACGGCGGCGACGAAAATCTGAAGGATTATCCGATCGAGGAAAACCCGGAACTGACCATCCGCAGTGTAGTGAACAACCTGATGCTGTACCAGGAAGGCTGGGGCGTGGGCCGCATCAAACACTCGCTCACGTACAGCGGCGGCTTGAGCCGCAGCTACACGCGCACCTACGCGCCCGCAAAACAGTTTGGCTTCGACGGCTTCAGTCCTTACACACGTCCGAGTGTCATCGAAGTGGCCGAAGGCATTCCGTTCGCGACGCTCACCGACATGTCGGTCGAAAAGCTCTACGGCCTGAAAGGCGAAATCGTCTCACGCGGCGTCAAAGCAATTACCGGTTTCGACATGCCCGTCTTTCCCAAGCGCCGGTTCCAGCACGGGGCATTGTCCGAGGAGAAATTACGCCGGCATCTGCCCGAACAGGAAGTGGCGTATCGCCGCCGGTTTTCGTCGATCTACGCCTGAGCCTCCATCATCGACTCGGAACAATCCCGGAATTAAGCAGAATTATTTTCTGGTAATGCCGACGACATCGCCGGCCCATTGACCTATATCTTCGCCCCGCTTCCACGTTGGCCCCGGCGTTTCCACCAGGCGGAGATTGTTGGTGCTCAGAATAGCCTTCAACGCCTCTTCGGCGGTGAGGTTCTCCAACCGGATGGTCAACGTCAACGAACTGTCCAAGGTGCCCAAGCGCGGCGCGACTTCGGGATCGAACACAAGGTTGAGGTTCGCTTGGCGCGCTAGGGTGTGGATGACATCATGCAGCGGCGCATCCTGGAATTGAATGAGAGGAAGCACCTTAAGTCGGTCGTTGAAGTGTTGTTGGATAGCAGCCAGTTCTTCGGGCGTGAGCGAGCTGTGGAGCGCCCCATGGATACTACAGCTCGATGGCTCGCCGATTCTAGCGATCGTGTACTGGCCACCTGACGGACATCGAATATCTTCAAATCCACCCTTCAAGTACGGAGAGATCTCCTCACCCTTCACCTCTGATCCGGTCCCCCGCCTGTTCTCAAGCGCCCACTGATCTTTTGCTCCTTCGAGCATTCGCAAATTGGTCTCACAAGCGTTCTTCAAGGCCGCTTCAGTTTGCGGTTGGTGAGCGCCAAGCGTCTTAGTGTGCTCATTCGACCGCGTGTTTTCTGCCTGGAGCCGCGCGGCCTCTTCCTTCTCGCGCCGTAACCGCGCCACTTCCGCGCGGAGTCGATGCAGTTCAGTGACCTCTTTGCGCAGCCGCTCCAGCTCGTCAACGTCAACCCGAAGACCGGCGAGTTGCTGGTTGCCCTCGCGGAACGGTTCAAGCCGATGCCATTGCTCTCGAAGTTGTTGGTTTTCCGCGCGCAGCCGGGAGAGAGATCGTTGTTGTACTACCGCCGGAGTTCCGGCTCCGACAACGACGGCGGCGCTGAGGAGCCCTGCTTTGAATTTCGTCATGCTCATAAGGTTCAGGAGGTTGAAGGTTGAACCGGCCGCCGTCGCGGCGGCACCGGCGAAAACGGCGGTCGAAATTGTGCCCACGAGCGCCGCCGGAGCCGCCTGTACCGCGCTTCCGGTCAGGGCGCTGGCCAGCGTCGCCGCTGACAACGTCACGCCGCGACCTGTGAGATAGCGCCGCAGCCTTTCCAATGCGCGCGTCACTCGCTTGCGCGCGGCCTCTTCGCTCGTGCCCAGCGCATCCCCGACCGCGCGCAGTTCTTTCCGCTCAAAGTAACGAAGCAAAACGGCGTCGCGGTCCTTGGCGCCGAGGCGGGCCACGGCCTCGTCGAGCACCGGACTGAGTTGCTCCCAATTCGCGTCGGTTCCAGTCGAGGGTTCTTGCATAACGACAGCCTCCCGTTCCCGGTTCAGCCGACGACGCTCCGCGCGCACGGCCTTGGCCGCGGCATAGCGCGTGGCTTGGAATAGCCAGCCGGTCAGCACAACACGGCCGGACAGCGCGCGGGCTTTCCGGGCGAAATCGGCGAAAACCGTTTGCGTTACGTCTTGCGCGAGGTGCGCGTCGCCAGCCACCTGCCGCAACGCTGCGGTATAAACCAAGTCGATATGCCGTGCCACGAGTTCGCTGAAGGCACATTCAGAACCTTCTTCGGCGTAGCGGCGCAACAATTGAAGGTCGTCGTTCACGTCTGCTCACTCTATAGCACCCGCGAAAGTGAAGACCGGACAGGAAATTCGGGCTGTTTTGCCGGGCGCGGGCCGAGGCGTGAATTTCACGCTTTTTCCGTGAAAATTGCCCGGCGGGTTGAAATGAAACGGGTTAGCGCTATTTCAAAAATGCTGTCCGGATCAAGTGGAATGGCCCCCGTTCGCCTACTGCACAGGAAACCCGTTGGTGTCCTCCGGGTTCAGAAAGAGCAGCTCTGCCTGATGCGGGCCTTGTCGCACCAGGGCCGCCGGTCGTCCTCCTGTCAGCGCGAGTAACTGCTCGTCGTCGATCTCCTTGAACGGGTCCATGATCGAACCGGTTTCGACCAGCACAAACTTCTTCGGCGACGAGGCGACGACGGCTACGCTGCCGGGTGTTGTCGTGACAATCATGGATGGCGGCAACGGTCGCGAACTCACCATGCGCAGCGCAGGCCGAATCACTTTGACCGGCGTCCCCGGCAACAGCGTGCGCCAGACAACAAGCGCAATCGCCGCAAAAACTCCGACAACGGTGAGTCCGCGTCTCCAATGCTGCCTCTGGCGCCGACGCCGCACGGCGCGCAACGTGCCGTCCAGCAACGCGCGCTCGAAATCCGCCGGCGCGGCTTCGGCCAGCACATCGTCGAGCAGAAGGCGATGTTCTGACTCAGTTTTCATTGACAACAAGAAAGTTAACCAAGGATGGACACGGATAAACACGGATAAAAGAGATACTGACGGCGCCGTGCGCTTCCGTGAACACGGCTGTCGCTCCACTCTCTGGAAATCCATGTTCATCGGTGTTCATCCGTGGTTTATTTTTTTTCATGGTCTTGCTGGGAATCCACCGGCTTTGCCGGAGTCGTGACTTCGTGACTCAAGTTTCATCCTTCAACTGGGCGAGAATACATTGTTTCAGTTTTCGTCGGATGCGGACCAGTTGTGATTCGATGGCCTTCTCGGTCGCGCCCGTGTCCGCGGCGATTTCCTTTACCGACTCGCGCGCGAAATATTTTCGATTAACCAGCTCGCGTTCGTCCCATGGCAAAACGTCCAGATTCGCGGCCAACAATTCCTGTAACCGCGCCTCCGCATCCGAGTCCGCCACGGCCTCGACCTTCTCCCACTGAAAGAACCGGTCGAGAAACGCGAGGTAACGATGGCGCCTGCGTTCCTCGTCCACGACCGCGCTGCGCGCCAGAACCGTGAGCCAGCTCCAGAACGCTTCCTCCGAATCGAACTTGCGGATGTGGCGGACCACGCGCAGCAGCGAGAGTTGCAGCGCTTCGCGCGCGGCTTCCTCGCGACCGCCCATCACCACCAGCGGGTAGCGGAGGAACCGGTGAAAGTAGAGTTCGTGGAACATGCGATAGGCGTCTTATGTCAATCGACGGCTGGGGCTCCGCTGACATCGTGGGTTTGCTGATCGGACATGGCGTGACGATGGCAAAGGCGGAATCCAAACGGTCGTGCTGCGCGACGGGCCGTCACTTCTTCGCAGGCTCGGCGCTTTTTGTGCCGGACGACTCGCGCTGAGGTTGCGGCTTTCCCTGGGCCAATTGTTGGAGGACGGAATCAATCATTCGCAATTTGCTCTCTTCGCCAACGGCGATCAACAGCTTTGTGTCTTTGTGAAAACTGATCGTGGGCGGATTCTTTTCGCCGAGCATCTTCCAGCCGGTCTGAATTGCCGTGGTGATGTCCTCGACTTTATAAGTCTCGAGGTAGGGAGCGAGTTGATAGAAGCGGCATTCCGGTTGAGTTATCGCAGGCTTGAAATGCTGGAACCACCAAACCGAGTTATCATTTATTTCGCTAGCCGTTTGAAAACTGTAACTGGAATTGTAGGTCCCGCCCGAAACGTTGATCTGCTTCGAGCTTGCCTGCGACAAAGCTGCGAACAATTCCGCCACATTCACCGCTCGCATCTTTAGCGGAGGTAGATGCAAATCAGCATCTTCGTCTGGAATAACCGCGTTGAGCGGCTTGCCCGACGCCTTTTCAATCGCCTCGACGAGCTGTCGAGGCGTGCCACCGGGGAAGTTCAAATCGAATTGGACCAGGTTTTGGTCCTGCGGCAGCGGATTCCCGATGATAGCCTGTGTGGGTACATGCCGTTGCTGCGCTGGCTGGCCAAGCACTGCTGGGGTCGGTAATAGCCCCGCACTCAAAAGTGTTATGATGATTTTTTTCATAGCTGATTTGTCATTAATTGACCGATTCCAATCAGGAACACGTCAGCCGCCGCCAAATCCTGCAAAAATTCTTTGATTGCCCGGTACTTTGATGAAATGACCAGCGGAGTGGAACGCCTCCACGGCGAGCATTGCAAATCCACCGGCCTGGCGTAGAACTTTACGTCGAATGTCGCCGGCTGCCAGCATGAGTATTTACCCGGAACACGCCACTGAACGCGACCGTTGGATTCTCGCGCGGCGCGGTGCGCGGAACCAACTCGACCCGTTCAAACCCCATGCCTTCCTCGTCGAGGAAGAGCGCGCCGAGTCGGGTGAGATTGTTTCCGTGGCGACGATTTTTCTGACCAACCGCGAATGCCCGTGGCGCTGCGTGATGTGTGATTTGTGGAAGAGCACCCTGACGGAAACAGTGCCGTCTGGCGCGATTCCGGCACAAATTGATTATGCTCTGGCAGAATTGTCGAATCAGCATAGCGCAGGCTTCCAGCCTGCAAGTCCCGGCGACATCCGTGTCGCCGGTTCCAACCGCGAGCAACGACTCTCGCCAGACGCGCAGGCAAGGATGCCTGCACTACGCCAAATCAAACTGTACAACAGCGGCAGCTTCTTCGACCCGCGCGCCGTCCCGCCGCAAGAACACGAAGCGATTGCCCAACGCGTTGCTGCGTTTGATCGCGTCATTGTCGAGTGTCATCCGGCGCTCATTGGTGAATCGGCGTTGAGATTTCGCGATTGGCTCAACGCAACCGAGGCCTGCGCGGCGAATCCGCCGCCGGCTCCGAAAATGAGCTTAAGGAAACGCTCGCCCTCACCCCGGCCCTCTCCCCGGGGAGAGGGAGAGCCAGACCCAGCCGATTCCCCGCTGTCAGCGTGTCGAGGGCCGCTCCGCCGCATGGATGCCAGCGACGGCGGCCACAGCCACGCCGCTACAACAAAATTGGAAGTGGCGATGGGCCTGGAAACGGCGCATCCACAAGTGTTGGAGAAACTGAACAAACGGATGACGCTCGATCAGTTCCGTCGCGCCGCAGAATTTCTTCGCGAAAATGGCATCGCGCTGCGCGTGTTCATTTTAGTCAAGCCGCCGTTCCTCGATGAAGCCGAAGCATTGCTCTGGGCCAGACGCTCGATTGATTTTGCGTTCGATTGCGGTGCAACGGTGGTCTCGCTCATTCCAACTCGTTTCGGCAATGGCGCGCTCGAAACGCTGGCAGTGAACGGAGAATTCTCACCACCGAAACTGGCGACGCTCGAAGCCGCGCTGGATTACGGCGTCAGTCTAAACCATGGACGCGTTTTTGCCGATTTGTGGGACCTGGAGCAATTTGGGAATTGCGCAGAATGCTTCGAGCAACGGCGAACGCGGCTTCTTGAGATGAACTTGCGGCAGGTTGTCTTGCCGCAGGTGCCGTGTGCCAGCGGCTGTGGCCGGCCCAGTGGGACAGGCATGCTGCCTGTCAGTGACAATGACTGACGAACTACCTAAGCCTGTTCCACCTTGAATGAACGTGGACTTTGACATCGCGGTCGTTGGCTCCGGTTTCGGCGGCTCGCTCATGGCGATGATTGCCAGACGACTTGGACGCTCCGTCATTTTGTTGGAGCGCGGCAAGCATCCGCGCTTTGTTATTGGCGAATCCTCCACACCGCTGGCGAACCTTTTGCTGGAAGAATTGGCGCGACGCTACGAGTTGCCGCGGTTGCTGCCGCTGACAAAGTGGGGAACCTGGCAGAAGGTGTATCCGCACATTGGCTGCGGTTTGAAGCGCGGGTTTACGTTTTATCATCATCAATTTGGCCAACCGTTCGCAGCGGATCCCGAACGTCGTGATCAAGTGCTCGTGGCAGCCAGTCCGCGCGATGAAATTGCCGACACGCACTGGTATCGCCCGGACTTCGATCATTTTCTCGTTCGCGAGGCGCAAAGTCTCGGCGTCGAGTACCTTGATCAGGCAAAGCTCGGAGGCGTTTCCATTGGGAGCGATAGCGTTCAGGTCGAAGGCGAGCATGAGGGACGACGTTTTGCCATTCGATCGCGATTCGTCGTCGATGCCAGCGGGCCGCGCGGGTTTTTGCATCGGGCGTTGCGCCTGCCGGAAGCATCGTTCGAAAACTTCCCGCGCACCCAGGCGCTCTATGCGCATTTCACAGGCGTGAAGCGGTGGGAGGACTTGGGCGGCGTTTCACAGAAACGCCCGGGAGGAGAGCCGCCGTATCCGGTGGACGACGCGGCAGTGCACCATATTTTCGACGGCGGCTGGATCTGGGTGTTGCGGTTCAACAACGGCGTCACCAGCGCCGGCGTCGCGGCTACGGAGGAGACCGCCAACCGACTGTGTTTGGCAGAGGGCGCGGCGGCCTGGGACCGGGTCCTGGAACGCCTACCCACTCTGCGCGAGCAGTTCGCAGACGCAAAGGCACAATTTTCGTTCCTTCACACACCACGACTTTCCTTCCGCAGCGGAGCAGTCGTTGGCCCGCGTTGGGCGTTGTTGCCGTCGGCCGCGGGTTTTGTTGACCCGCTGCTCTCGACCGGATTTCCCCTGACGTTGTTGGGCGTGGGGCCGCTTTATGCCAACATGAACGATTTCCCGTTCTTCGCTGCCCTGTCGTTGCTCTACTTTGCTGCCGCCAGTTTTTCGGAGGCGGCGCGTCGGTTGGATCGGCCGGATTTGGCCAGCGGGTTCCTACTGCACGATCATCCGTGTTTCGGTCCGCTGCTTCGCTCGTGTTGCGAACGCGCATCGTGCGCCCGGGAAAATGACGGTTTAACAGCCGCGGTGCGGAATGAATTGATTGACGATATCTTTGGTGTGATCGAGCCGGTTGATGTGGCCGGCTTGAGCGACCGCAGCCGGCGCAACTGGTATCCCGTTGAGGCGCGCGACCTGTTGAACGCGGCTGCAAAGCTCGGAGTGAGAGAGTTGGACATCAAGCGAGCGCTGGCCCGAGGCGGGTTTTTCCCTGCGCAGGATTTCGCTGCGGAGGGCGCGGCGGGCGCGTCCGTGCGCTGCTGCCATGGGAATGAGTAGTGAGCAGTGCTTCCAGCCTGCCGCGGCCAAGGCACGCAAATTCCCGCCGCCTTTCCAGCCGGCCGGACACAAGGGTAACAATGTAAGTAATTCCCCAAGGACACTACCCTGCCTTCGGTTGTCTTGCAGGGCAGGAAGACATGCGATAGTCTTTGAGCATGAGAGCCAGATCGGTGGCGTTCCTTTTGGCAACCATTTCCACGCTGTGCGGATTCGACTTGCGCGGCAGTGAAACGGCCGGCTCCGGTCAAAGGAAGGTTTACGTCCTGCCTGTTCGCGACGACATCATGCCGCCACTGGTTTATCTGGTGCGTCGCGGCGTGAAGGAGGCGATGGAGGCAAAAGCAGATTTGCTCGTGCTCGACATGGATACCAACGGCGGACGCGTCGATGTGACAGAAGAAATTATCGAGATTCTGAACAATTTCAAAGGACAGACCGCGACGTTCGTGAACAAAAAGGCTTTTTCCGCCGGCGCGTTCATTTCTGTCGCGACTCAAAAAATCTTCATGGCGCCGCTGAGCGTCATCGGCGCCGCGGCGCCCATCATGATGGTGCCGGGAGGAACTCCGCAGGACATGCCCGAAACGATGCAGGCTAAAATGAATTCCGCGCTTCGGGCACTGGTGCGAACTTCAGCCGAGAAAAACGGCTACAACATCGAAGTCGTCGAGGCGATGATCGATAAAAGCAAGGAGCTGAAAATCGACGGAAAGGTACTGAACGAGAAGGGCCAGATTCTTACCCTCACCAACACTGAAGCGGAGCGCGAATATGGCGAGCCACCGAAGCCGCTGCTTTCATCCGGAACAGTAGAGACCATCGAAGAGTTGTTGCAAAAGCTCGGTTATGTTGACGCGGCGCGGGTGGACATCAAACCAACCGGCGTGGAGCGATTGGCGACGTGGATTAACGTGATCAGTCCCTTGTTGTTGATCATCGGGATCGCCGGGATTTACATCGAGTTCAAGACGCCGGGATTCGGGTTGCCGGGAATCATCGGGATCGTCGCGTTCGCGCTCTACTTTTTCGGGGGTTACATCGCGGGGTTGTCCGGTCTGGAATGGATTGCGGTGTTCTTATTGGGACTGGCGCTGGTGGGACTGGAACTGTTCGTCTTTCCGGGAACGGTTGCGTTGGGACTGATTGGGGCGGTGTTGATGCTGGTCGCGCTGGTGATGGCGATGGTGGATGTCTATCCTGGAATGCCGGCGATTCCAACTTTCGAGAAGCTGGAGCTGCCACTGCGGGACCTGTTCGTCGCGTTTGTTGGTGGAGGGGCAGCGGTATTGTTGTTGAGCCGCTGGCTGCCGAGGACTTCGATTTACGGAAAACTCGTTTCGCAAACCGCCAGCGGCATGAGCACGGTGGCGGAGCTGGAGCAGAAGCAAAAGTCACGCATTGGCCAGGTGGGCGTGGCCATCTCGTCGCTGCGCCCCGGTGGCAAGGCCCAGTTTGGCGACGAAATCCTGGATGTCATTTCGCAGGGAGATATGATTGACAAGGGCCAGCGAGTGAAAATTATCGGCCACAGCAGCACCGAAGCGGTGGTGGAAGCGGCGAGTTGATTGCGGCCGCGAAACTTTGCGGGCCGCTGCGGTCATTCCGTTTTTTCGGCGGGAGGCGGTGACGGACGACCGGTGCGCTCGTCGCGTTTGTTCCGCTCGTCATGCCGCTGCATGATCTCCGCGAATTTCTTGCGTTGTTCGGGTGTCAGTTCGCTGCGGATTTTTTGCCGCATCTCCCTGAATTCCTTCTGGCCGATTTCATCACGGAGCGTTTTCACTCGCTCCTGACTGTCGTGGATAATGGCTTCGATGCGTTCCCGCTGTTCCGGGGTCAAATCAAGCTCGGCCTGCATCCGGCGTGAAAGCTCGCGCAATTCTCTTGGCATGGCCACGGGCTTCTTCACGGCAACAGTCCCTTTGGAGTGCGCAGGCTGCTTCCGCAAGTTCACCGTCAGGCCGCCGGTCACGACGCCGGCGGCGAAGATCACCAGCGCAGCGAGGATGGGTTTCCAGGTGTTCACCAGGTTTCGGTCTGGTTGTCGAGCGGCGCGTAGAGGCTGTTTTCCAGGTCGGCGGCGAGAGTCTCGCGTGAATTGTCGTTGTGCTGGGCAAAGAAAGTCCAGATGCCCAGGAACAGAGTGACGGCGAGGCACGGGGCGACGGCCTGCCAGAGGGTCCGGTTCCAGATCGCGAAGAGGTCCAGCGCCGGCTTTTCGGCGAGGCGCGCCATGACGCGCTTTTCAAAGGCGTAAGGCACGACCCCGCCGGGAGGATGCGCGCGCGCAGCGGCCAGCAATTTCTTCCGAAGCTCGGCGAGGTTCATAGCAGGTCAATTCAACCAGACGGCATCATCAGGGCGTGGGTTACAAATACTTTTCCCGCGCCAGTTTTTCCAGGCATTTTCGCATCTCGGCGCGGGCGCGAAAGGCGCGAATCTTGACGACCGACAGTGACCAACCGGTCAGGGCGGCGATTTCCTTCACGGAGCGGTCCTCGATCTCCAGCAGGGTGAGGACGAGCCGCGCCGCGGGCGAGAGTTGGGCCAGCAGGCGCTCGACCAGTTCACGCGCGGCCGCCGCGTGCTCGCTGGCATCGGATGGATTGGCGCCGAAGCGTTCGAGCCAATCGCTTTCTTCATCGGAAATATCAGCAAACGACATCTCCCGGTTGCGCCGGTGGGCGCGCAAAAAATCGTAGCAGGTGCGCACGGCCAACCGCATGAGCCAATGCTCGAACGGCGCGTCACCGCGAAAGCTGCGCAATTTTTGAAACGCTTTGAGGAAGACCTCCTGGACGATGTCCTCGACTTCGCTTTCACGGCGCGCGTAACGACGCGCCGTGGCGAAGACGCGCGGCTGATATTTTTTCACGAGCGGCTCAAAGCTGGCGGTCTCGCCGTTCAACACCGCCGCAATCAGCTCCGCATCGGTCCGTTCCACAGCCGCGGAATCTGCCATAATTGCCGGGGGCGTCAAAGCGGAAAGCCACCGCGCGAACGCAGTGGCTTCCCGATTAACCCAAACCAACCGTTGCCCAAAAACTCTGGCCAGATACGTCAGTTGCGTGTGCTCGAATTTGGCGTCAGTTTTCAAGACGCGTGAAGGCGCAGAATGGTTACACCGTGCAACAACGGAGTTGGCGGACTAGTCGTGCGTGATTTTCAACGCTCGCTCGAGTTCTTCGGAAAACTTCTTTATTTCCTCGAGGATTTTTTGCGGCTGCTCGGTGAGGTTACTGACCATGCGATCGACCATTTCCGGCTTGCGGCGGATCAGTTCCAGGGCTGCGACCATCAGGGCGAGATGATTATTGACGTTGTGTCGTAAGTCCGAGAGTTTCCGATGTAATTGAGCCACCTGCTCCGGACTGAGCGGAACAGTTTGACAGGGCAGACCCATAGGCCCTACCATGGGCTGGTTGGCCCTTGAAAGCAAGCGGGTTTAGGGGGTTTCCGGAGGCAACACGGCTCGGCGCGGGAGCAGGAAAGAGTTGTTTGGAGGCAAAACCGTCAACTTCAGGCGACGCTTTGCACGTTGACACATTGGCCGACCAAAACTACGCTCCTTACCCCAGACTTGAAGGCCGAAGCGGTCCATGTTCGTCCGCCGGTGCCCAGGTTCCGGAGAGGAAGTGAATCTGCGTTGACAGAGATCAAACTCAAAAAGGGTGAATCGGTGGAAAAAGCGCTGCGGCGATTGAAGAAAAAGATCGACCGCGAGGGTATCCTGAAGGAAGTGCGCAACCACCGGCATTATGAAAAGCCGAGCGAACGGCGACGTCGCAAAATGAAGATGGCCCGGTTTTCGGCCATGCTCAGCGCCCGCTATGCCGATTTGTAAATAGTCGAATCCCCGGGGCCGAGTGCTGTCCAACTCCCAAACACACTCGGCCTTTTTTATGCATTCGCTTTCCACTTGCTGGAATTCACACCGCCACACGGACGGTCGCGCCATGCTTCGGGAGATTCGCGACCTCGGCTTCGAGTACGCCGAGCTGAGCCACGGCATCCGCATCAGTCTGCTGCCTGGAATCATCGAGGCCGTGGACGCCGGCGAGATCAGGATTTCCACGCTGCACAATTTTTGTCCGCTGCCGATCGGCGTCAACCAGGCCAATCCGAACCTTTTTAAATTTTCGTCACTGGACAGCCGCGAGCGGGAAAACGCGTGGCGCTATTCACTCAAAACCATTGAGACCGCGCGACGGCTGAAGGCGAAGCTGGTCGTGCTCCACATGGGCTGCATCGACATGAAGGATTACACTGAAAAGCTGATCGAGATGGTCGGGGCGGGCCAGCAGCACACGCCCAAATACGAAAAACTCTGCGCCGAAGTCATCGATAAACGGGAGCAAAAAAAGGAGCGGCACATCCAGTTTGCCAACGACATGCTCGCGCGGCTGGCTGCAGAAGCCGAGACGCGCGGAATCAAACTTGGCGTCGAAAACCGCGAAGCCCTGGAAGAAATTCCGCTGGAAAGCGACTTCACTTTGTTCTTGAAGGAATTCAACGCCCCCACCATCTGTTACTGGCACGACACCGGCCACGCCCAGATCAAGGAAAACCTCGGCTTCATTCATCACCCGATGCATTTGGGTTCAATGGCTGACCGGCTGGCCGGCTTCCATGTTCACGATGTGCAGTTTCCGGCGCGCGACCACTGTCCGCCCGGTTCCGGCATGGTTGACTTTGCCGCGCTGAAACCGATGGTCAAACCAGAGCACATCAAAGTATTTGAATTCGGCCCGGACGTGGCGGAGGAAGACCTTAAAAAGGGCGTCGCGCATTTGAAGAGCATCTGGGGCGACGAGTGAATGCGGCGCGAAAAATCCGGAAGGCGGCCTGGCGCCTGGGAGTATGCGGGCTGCTGTTGTTCTGGATTCTCCAGTCGATTTTCTTCAACGAAGGACGGCTGGCCTGGGAACGGCAAGGGCAATCGTGGCCGGGCCTGTCCCGGTGGCAACAATGGCAGGCCGCCTGGTCCTGTGGTCCGCGCGAGCTTTGGCACACGCTGATGCTGGTTGACCGGACCGCGCTGCTGCTTTCTCTCGTGTTTATGGGAGCCACCCTTGTGTTGGGCGTTTTCCGCTGGCGCATGGTGCTGCGCGTTCACGGGCTCGATCTGTCTCTGGGACGCGCCACTGAGATCTCGTTCATCGCGCATTTTTTCAATTCGTTCCTGCTGGGATCCACCGGAGGAGACCTGTTGAAAGCTTACTACGCGGCCCGCGAGACGCATCACAAAAAAACGGAGGCGGTAGTGACCGTGGTGGTGGATCGGTTGCTCGGTTTGTTCGCGATGCTGGTGTTCGCGTGTCTGATGATGGTGCCGAACCTGTCCCTGCTTCACAGGCACAATCGGCTCGCCGCGCTGGCGGGCGTTATCCTTCTGATGACGGCCAGCTGCGGCCTGGTAATCGGTCTGTCATTCTGGGGCGGCATTTCCCGGTTGTGGCCCCGGTCACGCGAGCGGCTCAGGAAATTGCCGAAGGGCGAGCTGCTCGAACAATGCCTGGACGCCTGCCGTGAATTTGGCCGCGACCGCGCCTTTCTTTGGAAATCGATGGGGATGTCGATGCTGTTGAACCTGGTCTGCGTCCTGCAGCTCCTGGCACTGGCCAACGGGTTAAAGCTGAATATATCGCCACTGGCGCTCGGTGTGATTGTACCGATGATAATCTGCGTTTCCGCCCTTCCTATCACTCCGAGCGGTCTGGGCGTGCGCGAAAATTTATACGTGCTGATGCTGGCTGTGCCGGAACTCAACGTCGCCGCGACTCAGGCCTTGTCGCTTTCGCTCCTGGCTTACGCGGGAACACTGTTCTGGAGCCTGCTTGGCGGGATGGTTTACGCCAGTTTGAAGGAACGTCATCATTTGGCCGAAGTCGCGCAGCCGGACTCGGCCACTGCGAATTAACAGCTTCAAT
>QHOP01000362.1 GCA_003219345.1 Verrucomicrobiota bacterium | reverse complement strand
CTGCGCCAATTCGATGGAAGGTGCCCCTCTCCCCAGCCCTCTTGCCCCGCTCGTGCCTCGCGGCGAGAGGGAGAGCAGCCGCGCAATGGTGGTAGTGTCAACGGGCCGCGTTCTTAAGGCTTCCTGGCATTTGCGTGAGTCGCAGCCTCGGCGAGTTTTTTCTCCAACTCCGCCACGCGACGGAGCAGTTCAGGCAACTGCTGGGCGGCGAGGATTTGGCGTTTCATTTGCCGGTCGGGCTGGGCGGGATAGCCAAACCATTTTTCGCCGTCCGGAATGTCGTGCATCACGCCGGACTGGGCGGCGATGGTGACCTTGTTGCCGATCTTCAGGTGGCCGGCCAGACCGACCTGCCCGGCCAGTGTGACGAAATTGCCGAGCTTGGTGCTGCCCGCAATGCCAGCCTGCGCGACGACGAGACAGTGTTCGCCGATGGCGACGTTGTGGGCGATTTGGACGAGGTTGTCGATCTTCGTGCCACGGCCAATCGAAGTCGGGCCGAGCGCGCCGCGGTCAATCGTGACGTTGGCGCCGATCTCCACGTCGTCGTGAATGATGAGGTAGCCGATTTGCGGCACCTTCCGATGCGCGCCGGAGTCGAGCACGTAGCCGAAACCGTCCGAGCCGATAACCGCGCCGGCGTGGATGCGGACGCGCTGGCCGACCTGCGTGCGGGGATAAAGCACGACGTTCGGGAAAAGCTGGGTGTCTGCGCCGAGAACGCAATTTGCGCCGACGTGATTGCCGCCGTGCAGCACACAGCCCGCGTCGATGCGCGTCTGTTCGCCAATCACACAGTGCGGTCCGATATGCGCCGCGGGGTCGATTTGCGCGGACGGGGTCACGACGGCGCTGGGATGAATGCCGGGAGCGAAAGTGGGTTCTGGAAAAAACAGCGGCAGCACCTTCGCGAACGCGATGCGCGCGTTCGGCACGCGGATGATCGTTTTCTTCGTGGAGCTGAACTGTCCGTCCACCATGATGGCGGCGGCGGCGCTTTGCTCGGCGCGATTGAAGTAGGTCTGGTTCTCCGCGAACGTGAGATCGCCGGCCCTGGCCTTGTCTGCCGGGGCGAAGCCAGTGAGCGTCACCGTGCCCTCGCCCGACACTTCACCATCGATTCGTTTGGCGATTTCAGCGGCGGTCAGAGGCATAAATCGGATGCGGAACGCGGCGCGCGGAGTTTAGAACGATTTCGCTCAATCGAGTTCGGTATGCCCGGCTCGTAACCGGCGGCAATCTACCCACCACCACCAACCCTCTCATTTTAGATTCCCCGTGCGTTGATGATCTTGTTCTTCTTCCCCAGCACGATCACGCGCGGTTTCCAGCGCGTCGCTTTCGCGCTGTCCACCTCGGTGAACGCCATAATGGTCAGTCGGTCGCCGATTTTGCCCAGGTGCGCCACGGCGCCGTTGAGTTCGATGGCGCCCGAGCCGCGTTCGCCCTTGATGGCGTAAGTCTCAAAGCGTTCGCCGTTGGCGAGGTTGCCGCACAGAATTCGCTCGTACGGCAGCAGCCCGGTCTTTTCCATCAGATCCTCGGCGACGGTGAGGCTGCCTTCGTAATCGGGACTCGCGCCGGTCACCTGCGCGCGGTGAATTTTCGATTTCAACAAATGAACTTGCATATTTCAGTTCGTTAACATCGTTAAAAGGTTAAAACGTTACAACGCGAGCGTGTTTGCCATGCGTACCGTTTTAACGATCCAACGTTTGCGCCAAGTCGCCCGTTGACTTGAAAAACGGCGGCCACTATAAAGGCCGCGTTACCTAATTCAATATCTACTTTAACACAAAAGCCAAAAACGCCACGAATCACAACCCAACTCGCTAATGTCCTGACCTGGTGGCGGCGGTGCTGCGGCACCGCCGTGCGCCGCGGCAGCGGCAGCGGATACGAATCACGGCACTTCCCCCAACTCACCCTGCACACATTATGAGCAGAAAAATTCGCTACGGCATGGTCGGCGGCGGTCGGGGCGCATTCATCGGCGCCGTGCATCGCATCGCGGCGGCCATGGACCAACAGATCGAACTCGTCTGCGGCGCGTTTTCATCGGACCCGGAACGTTCACGCGCGTCGGGCGCGGACCTCTTCCTTGAGCCGGAACGCTGCTACGGCACATTTGAGGAAATGATCAAGACCGAGGCCTGGCTGCCCGAAGGCGAGCGCATGGATTTCATCGCCATCGTGACCCCCAACCACATGCACTTTCCGCCCGCGAAGATGGCGCTGGAACAGGGTTTTCATGTGCTCAGTGACAAACCCGCCACCTTCAATCTGGCTCAGGCTAAAAAGCTCGCGGAGCTGGTGAAGAAAAGCGGCCTGCTCTATGGCCTCACCCATAATTATACCGGTTACCCGCTCGTGAAAGAAGCGCGCGACATGATCCGCGCCGGCAAGCTCGGCAGGATTCGCAAGGTCGTCGTCGAGTATCCGCAGGGCTGGTTGGCCACGCGCATCGAAGCCACCGGGCAGAAACAGGCCGGTTGGCGCACCGACCCCAAACGCAGCGGCGCGGCCGGCAGCATGGGTGATATCGGCACGCACGCCGAGAACCTCGCCGAATACATCACCGGCCTCCAGATTGAGGAACTCGCCGCCGACATCACGACTTTTGTCAAGGGCCGCAAGCTCGATGACGACGGCAACGTGCTGCTTCGCTTCCAGGGCGGCGCGAAAGGCGTGCTGCACTGCTCGCAGATCAGCATCGGCGAGGAAAACAATATCAACATCCGCGTCTATGGCGAAAAGGGCGGCATCGAATGGCACCAGAAGGAGCCGAACACGATGCTCGTGAAATGGCTCGACCAGCCGATGCAGGTCTATCGGACCGCCAACGGCTACCTCGGCGCGAATGCCAAAGCCGCCACGCGCACCCCGCCGGCGCATCCGGAGGGTTATCTGGAAGCCTTCGCGAACATCTACAAAAACTTCGCCAACCACATCCGCGCCCGGCTCGAAGGCCGGAAGCTGGCGAAGGACGATCCCGCGCTCGACTATCCCAAGGTCGAGGACGCCGTGCGCGGCATGGCCTTCATCGAAGCCGTGGTGAAGTCGTCGAAGAAAAACGCGGCGTGGACGAAGCTGGACGTGTGAAAAGAGGTGACTGAAGGCTGACAAGGAAGGAATCAACCGGAGGGGAATGAACTTGCCGGTCAATATGTGGGATGGTAACTTTCGGCGCATGAGCACGGTTGCGGAAATAGAGAATGCGATCGAACAGCTTTCGCCGACGGAATTGTCGGAGTTGTCGGCTTGGTTTGAGGAATACCGTCGGATGATCGGCGCGTCGGCCGAGATATTCGCCATGTATGACCGTGAGGAGAAATCATGCCGCAAGCGCGACGCGGAGAATTGTGGGTAATTGACCTGGGCGTGGCCCAGAAACCGCGTCCTTGTCTCATTCTCAGCATTGTCTATCTGGATCATGAGCGCGCGGTAGTGAGTTACGTTCCGCGCACGACCGCTCTTCGGAGTAATCGTTTTGAAGTTCCACATCATGCACGCGGTTTGGAAGCCGGGGCTTTTGACGCGCAAGGAATCGGCAGTGTTCCGGTCGTGAAATTGGAGCGGCCTTTGGGTTCGGTACACGCTGCCATCATTCAGCAAGTCGAAGCGGCGGTGAAGCTCTGGCTTAATTTGCCGTAAGCGTCCGTCGCGGTTTACGAAGGGTCGTCGTTCGTCGAAGGGCTCACCCGCCACCTGGCGAGCCGTGTTCCGGGAAGCGCTTTTGGAGCTTCCTTCGATACTTAAGCACCGCAGGGTCAAGCAACAAGTCTTGAAGTTTGGCTTCAAGTTCAGTGTCTTTCCGAATTGAACCAGCTTCCTCCTCAAAGTGCCAGTGCAAGGACAAGAGGTCCAAAGTCCACACAAGGGAATTAGTCCTTGGTTGTCGGAAGATCCGATTACTGTTCATTATTGGCGAATTCTCGAACTAGTGAGAGAGTTAGTTTCAAGTTCAAGAATCCATGAGCAAATCATTCAATCTGGGGAAAATAGAAACATTATGGGTGTTAGGCTTGCTCTCTACGGACGAGTTACCAAATTTAGCCGCAGAAGCACTGGCTCACGGCTTGCGATCAAAATCGTTGGTCGAACTTGCAGGATGTTCGCCTACCGAAAGCGAAGACATTCGACGACTCTTCAATCAGTCACTTCGAGAGATCACAGGTAAAAGAAGAATGTTAAAGACGGATGCTTTAAGAGAATACGCCAAGCAGATCGCTACCTCGATACTGACCTCAGAAGTTTCGCCACTTGAGGGAGCAAGGTTGATCTGGCGAGCGACCTTGAAGGCAGGAGTTCAAGGGTTCCACGAACTCGACGGATTTATTTATGCCGCCAGTGAATTGGAAGATCGCCCTCAAGATAAAGAGCTATTCGAAAAGGCGATTACGGAGGAGGCAAAACGATGGAGTGAACGCGATTGTTTGGATTAAATGAAGCACGTCCACGAAACTTTTCGTGGAGTGGGCTCTTTTGCGCGTGCATCGGACTGACAACGCTTGTCTTTGTCCGGTGCTTCGCCATACTCGCCCTTCGCGTTCATGAAGCAAATCGGCATCGCCATCATCGGCTGCGGCGGCATCACGCTGCAAAATCATCTTCCGGGCCTTGCGTTGTGTCCCGAAGCGAAAGTCGTCGCGCTCTGCGATGCTGATCCGGCCACATTGGAGCGCGCGCGTCAGCAGACTGGCGTCAAAGTCACCGCGACGAAATACGAAGAGGTGGTGAAGCGCGACGACGTGCAGGCGGTCATCATCGCCACGCCCAACTTCCTGCACGGGCCCATCGGGCTGGCCGCCATCGCAGCGGGCAAACACGTCCTCTGTGAAAAACCGCTGGCAATGAATTATGCCGAAGCGAAACAGATGGCCGAGGCGGCGGACAAAGCGGGCGTGCGCCACATGACAGCGTTCACGTATCGCCTCGTGCCGGCAATGCGTTATCTGGCGCACCTCGTGAAGCGCGGTGACCTCGGACAGCCGTACCATTATCGCTCCTGCCGTTTGCAGGACTGGGGCACGCGCAACCTTGGCTGGCGCCAGGTCAAGAAGCTCGCCGGCACCGGCGAACTGGGCGACATGCTTTCGCATCGAATCGATTTCGCGCATCTGCTGGTCGGACCGATGAAGCGGCTTGTGGCGAGCCTGAAACAGTGGCACCCCATGCGCGGCGGCGCGCCGAACGATCTGGATGACTGGGTGGCGATCCTCGCCGAGTTTCAAAGCGGCGCGACCGGCGTGCTCGAAAGCAGCAAGCTTGCGAGCGGGCGCAACGAAAGCTGGCGCAGCCTCGATTACGTGGAACTCAACGGCAGTGAACGCTCGTTCGTCTTCATCACCGGCGAATGGAACAAACTGCAGAGCGGCAAAGTCGGCGGTCCGGGATTCGAAACCATCACGATTCCGGAGGAATTCTGGAAAGTGCCCGGCTCGCCGCGCGACCCGCGCCAGGGCGATCCATTGGTGACGTTTCGCTACGACCAGGCGTTTGAATTCATCAATGCGATTCTGAACCAGCGTCCGTGCGTGCCGAGCTTTCACGATGGCGCACGCGCGCAGGCTGTGACGGATGCCGCGGTGAAATCGGCGCAGACGCGGCAATGGGTGGAGTTGGAATGACGAAATCCGAAGCGCGCGGCCGATGCGGAAAGTTTTCTTCGGCTTTCGGATTTGTTTCGGGCTTCGGTAATCGGTTATTCGGGTATTGATTTATGCACAGAACAGCGGTCATCACCGGTGCCGGCAGCGGCGTAGGTCAGGCCATTGCCCTGGCACTGGCAAAACAGGACTGGGAAGTCGCGCTGGTCGGTCGGAGAGAAGCTGCGTTGCGCGAGACCGTCAAGCTCGCGGGCAAGCAGTCCCCAAATCTGCTCGTTTGCCCGTGCGACATCGGCGATGCCAATGCCGTCGGGAGAATGGCGAAACGCGTACTCACGGAGTTCAAGGAAGTGGAAGTATTGGTGAATGCCGCGGGAACCAACGCGCCGAAGCGCGCGCTCGAAGTGTTGTCATTGGAAGATTACCACGCGATGATCCAGACGAACCTGAGCGGCGCCTATTACTGCGTGCAAGCGTTTCTGCCGCAGATGCGCGCGCGCCAAAGCGGCACCATCATCAACATCGTTTCCGACGCCGGCAAACAAGCGAGTCCGAAAGCCGGCCCGGCTTACGTGATGTCCAAGTTCGGTCTCGCCGGTCTGACGCAATCCATCAACGCCGAAGAGCGGGGCAACGGTGTCCGCGCCTGCGCGATTTTTCCCGGCGACATCGACACGCCGCTGTTAGAGAAACGCCCGAACCCGCCGACGGCTGAAGCACGCGCCCGGATGCTCCAGTCCGAGGAGGTCGCCGAGTGCGCGTTGCTGGCGATCCATCTGCCGCCGCGAGCCATCGTCGAGGAGATATTGATCCGGCCGCGATGAAGCCCGGAGGGCGCACTTCCGCTGGCGTCCAGGATTCAGGGTCAACGCGGAAGCTGGCCCTGTCACAACTCGATTTTGAAATGATTGACGTGATAGCGGGCCCGCGGGCGGAGATGGAGCAGTTGCTGGCGGAGTCGGTCGGGAATGGAAGGTTGCATCGGACTATTTCACGTGTGCCTTGAAACGCACAGTTGCCGGGCCGTTTGATTTCGATCATCCTAGGCGGGGACGGAGAGAAACTGATGCCGGTTCGACGATATGGCAGCAACCTTCAACAGCCTGGCGCCCGGCCTTGGACAGCGCGCGCATCGCGGCGCGGGCGGTTTTACTCTGATCGAGCTGCTGGTGGTGATTGCCATCATTGCGATCCTGGCCGCGTTGTTGCTTCCTGCCTTGTCCAAGGCTAAAGAGCAAGGTCGGTCGGTGGCGTGCAAAAGCAACATGCGGCAGATCAACCTGGCGATGATCATGTATGCGGACGACAACAACGATTATATCCCATGGCCGGGCGAGGTGGATCGGGATTGGCAACCGGACTGGGTTTTCGGGGGCCAGGACAACACTTATGCTACCAACCCCAAGATGTGGAACAATTCCGGGTACGGTTTTCACGCCGAAGGCGGCTCGATCTTCGCTTACGCGACAGGGCTTCCGCGCGTGGAGCGCGCGGTGTATTTTCAGGGCGGCTCGACGGCGCGCTACGAAATGGGCAGCACGAACAAGATCTATCCGGTGTATCGGTGTCCGAGCACCGGCGCGATCGGCCTGGCACAACGCGTGAATTTCAGCATGAACGAAGAGTTGGATCCGACGACCGATCTGACGAAAGTGGGTCCAGCCGGCGTTAAAGTCACCAGCGTGGTCAATCCGACACAAAAAATTCTGCTCGTCAACGAGGACCCGGCGACCATGCGCAACGCCAGTTTCAAACCGGACGGCACGGCCATCAATGGCCGCTTTATCACCCACAACGGGCGGATCAACATCGGTTTCGCCGACGGTCACATCGAAACGATGAAGGACAAGCAGGTGCGGGAAATTCAGACCGGCGTTCAGCAGAAGATTTATTTTGATCCGTTCTATCGTTAGAACGGCCTCAACGCGCCTTCATCTTGCGTTGTTTCTGCGACCCAGAGCGGGTTCGATCAGTGGTGGCGCGGGTTCACATATCCTGTATTCGTCTCCAAAACGTCACTTGCACAAAATCGGGTTTCATTGGATAGTCAGTCGAAGTCCGAACAAAGCCCATACGAAAATGCAACCCGCCGCTTTGCGAATGCGCAGTTCATCGCGTCAACGCGTTGCTCCTTCTGCACGCGTCCCGGCTGGCTTCACATTAATCGAGTTGCTCCTCGTCATCGTTATCGTGACCATCCTGGCCGCTTTGCTCGTGCCCGCGCTCACCAAGGCGAAGGAGCAGGGCCGGTCGTCAGTCTGTCGAAACAATATGCGCCAGATTGCCCTGGCCATGACGCTGTATGCGGACGACAACAGTGATTATCTGCCCTGGCCCGGCGATGTGGATCGAAACTGGCAACCGGACTGGGTCTTCGGCGGCCAGCCCACGGTCGATCCCAACAACCCCGACCTGTGGAAGAACCCCGGTTTCGGGTTCCACGCCGAATCCGGCTCCATTTTCAGTCACGCTACGGGCCTGCCGCGGATCCTGCCGCATCGCGACAGCTATGCCGGGACGTTCCGCGTCTATCGTTGCCCCAGTACGGGACCGCTGGGCGAGGCGCTGCGCGTCAACTTCAGCATGAACGAGGAACTGGACCCGACGACCGATTTGACCATGGCCTTTCCCGAAGGCGTGAAAATCGCCAACGTGATCAGTCCCATGCAGAAGATTCTGCTGGTCAATGAAGACCCGGCGACGATGCGAAACGCCAGCTTCAAACCGCAGGGCACTGCGCTCAACGGGCATTTCCTCGTTCACGACGGCCGGGTCAACGTCGGGTTTATCGACGCACATCTCGAGGCGATGAAGGATCGTAAAGTTCGGGACATCCAGACCGCCGGTCAGCAGAGGCTTTTTTTTGACCCGTATTATCGGCGCTGATTTCGGTCCTCTTTGTCCCCTCGCTGGTTCCAGGTTCCTGCGCCCTACGTGCGTTTGGCCTGCGTGCCCCGCCGCAGGGCAGGGGACTGGTTCTGTAAAATAATCGAGGCCGGTTTCCCATGCGCGACCGACGGACCATGCGCTCTCTTTTTCGCACCAAGCCGCTGGACACTCTCCTGGGTGAAACGGCACACCCGGAACAACGATTGAAGCGGACTTTGGGGCCGGTGCACCTGACGTTGCTGGGGGTGGGCGCCATTATCGGCGCGGGGATTTTTTCAACCATTGGCACGGCGGCCGCCGGCGGAGCCGGCCACACCGGCGCGGGCCCGGCATTGGTGGTGTCGTTCGTGCTGGTCGCGGTGGCCTGCGGATTCGCGGCGCTGTGTTATTCCGAATTCGCGGCGATGGTGCCCGTCTCCGGCTCGGCGTACACCTATTCCTACGCAACGCTGGGCGAACTGATCGCCTGGATCATCGGGTGGGACCTGATTCTGGAATACGCGGTGGGGAACGTGGCGGTGGCGATCTCCTGGTCGGATTACTTTCAGAGCCTCTTGAAGGGATTCGATATGCCGTGGCCGCTCTGGCTGGGGACAGACCTCCGATCAGCGATCCAGGCGGCGCACAAGGTCGCGGAGGCAAAAAGCCTGGGAGTTGACCTGGGCACACTCGGCGACGCCGTGTGGCGCGGCCATGAGGCGCTGGCGCAAGCGCCGAGAATTCTCGGAGTTCCCATCGTATTCAATCTGCCCGCGGTGCTCATCGTCGCGTTGATCACGTGGGTCCTGGTTCGCGGCATTCGTGAGAGCGCGGGATTCAACTCGGCCATGGTGCTGTTGAAACTGGGCATCATTGGTGTCTTCATCGCGGTGGGCGCGTTTTACGTGAAGCCGGCAAACTGGACGCCCTTCGCGCCGAACGGCTTCGCCGGGATTTCGAACGCAGCAGCCAGCATTTTCTTTGCGTACATTGGATTTGATGCCGTGTCCACGGCGGCTGAGGAAACGCGCAATCCGCAACGCAACATGCCCATCGGCATCATCGCCAGCCTGATCGTCTGCACGGTCATCTACATCGCCGTTGCGTTGGTTCTCACGGGGATGGTCAGTTGGAAGCAATTCAGCGAGGTGGCCGATCCGTTAGCCAAGGCCTTTTCCTTGCGCGGCATGAATTGGACCGCCGGGCTCATCTCGTTTGGCGCGGTCTTCGCGACGACGTCGGTGCTGGTGGTCTTTCAAATCGGCCAGCCGCGCATTTTCTTCTCGATGGCGCGCGATGGACTCCTGCCGTCGTGGGCGGCGCGCGTGCACCCGAAATACCGGACACCGCACATCACGACCATTCTGACCGGAATATTTGTGGCAGGCTTTGCTGCGGTGACGAACATCGATGAAGTTGTCGAACTGTGCAATATCGGGACGCTGTTCGCGTTTGTGCTCGTGGCGGCAGGTGTCGTGATCCTGAGGCGCACGGATCCGAATCGGCCTCGCCCGTTCCGCACACCGTTCGTTCCCTGGGTGCCGCTCCTGGCGATTTTTACATGCGGCTATTTGATGGTGGAGCAGCCGCAGAAGACCTGGAAGCGTTTTGTTTACTGGCTGGCTGGCGGATTGGTTTTCTACTTCCTCTACGGCTTCCGCCGAAGCCGATTGAATCAGCCGGGCGACGCAACCCGGGCACGATCAGCGGACGGATAAATGATCTGTGAACGCCGCCACTTTAGGGTTGCGCGGCAGGATTGCGTGGTGCTTAACTCCGCGCCGATAGTCGGCCGAATCATCACCAGGCCAACCTATGCCAGACACCGCTGCGGTCTCCACTTCGGCTGAGGGAAAGTTCGTCCAGGGACTGGGTCTGCTGGATTCAACGATGATCGTGGCCGGCTCCATGATCGGCTCTGGGATTTTCATTGTGTCGGCGGACATTGCGCGGCAAGTCGGCTCGCCGGGGTGGCTGCTGGTGGTGTGGGTCATCACTGGATTGCTGACGCTGATGGCCTCCCTCAGCTACGGCGAACTGGCGGCGATGATGCCAACGGCGGGCGGGCAATACGTTTACCTGCGCGAAGCATTTTCACCGTTGTGGGGGTTTCTTTACGGCTGGACGCTCTTTCTCGTGATTCAAACGGCGACGATTGCAGCAGTCGCGGTCGGCTTCGCCAAATACGTCGGCGTGCTGGCGCCGGGCATTTCGCAAGAATGTTATCTCATCGAACCGATCCGCATCGGTTCCAAATACGTCTTGTCGCTCTCCACGGCACAACTCGTCGGAATCGTAATGGTCGCGCTGCTCACATGGATGAATACCCGCGGACTGAAACTGGGCAAGCTCGTCCAAAATATTTTCACCGTGACCAAAACGGGAGCGCTGGCGGCGCTGATCGTTCTCGGCATCATTGTGGGGCTTGTCTGGCAAGGTGACATCGCACGCGCAAACTTCGGCGACTTCTGGACCGTGCGCGGATCACTTCAGGATGTTGGCCAAGGTTTGACTGCGGCAACCGCATTCGGCCTTTTCGTTGGCATCTGTGTCGCCCAAACGAACTCGCTTTTCTCAGCCGATGCCTGGAACAACATCACCTTCACTGCCGGCGAAGTGAAAAATCCGCGCCGCAACGTGCCGCTCTCGCTCGCGCTCGGAACGGGAATGGTCATCGGGCTTTACCTTCTCGCTAACGTCGCCTACCTCGTCACGCTTCCGCTCGAAGGTGTGCCGGGTAAAGTCGCGGGTGTGAAAGCCGTGGACGACCAGGCGGCGAAAGACCCGAACTACCTGAAAGACCCGCAGAACGCCGTGGCGGTGAAGGCAGCTGAAGAATATCGCGCAGATCCCATCGCGATGGGCATCCAGCACGCGCCGAGCGATCGCGTGGCGTCGGCGACGGCGCAGGTGATTTTTCCCGGCTTCGGCGCGGCGGCGATGGCGATTGCGATCATCGTTTCGACTTTCGGCTGCAACAACGGATTGATTCTGACCGGCGCGCGCGCCTACTACGCCATGGCGCGTGACGGATTGTTTTTCAAATCGGCTGGCAACTTGAATCGCTTTCACGTGCCGGCATGGGGTTTGTGGATTCAAGGGGCGTGGTCGGCGTTTTATATTCTGCCGCGCACAGTCAAGACGGCGAAAGACGGCACCATATCGTATGGCAATCTCTACGGCGATCTGTTGACCTACGTGATCTCGGCGGCGCTCATTTTTTACATCCTCACCATCACCGGAGTCTATGTGCTGCGCGCGAAGCGGCCCGACGCCGAAAGACCGTATCGTGCCTTTGGCTATCCGATTGTTCCTGCGCTCTACATCATCGGGGCGGCCGTGATTCTGTTTGTGCTCTTCGCGTATCAAACCGCAACGACATGGCCTGGGCTCATTATCGTGCTGACGGGCGTGCCGGTTTATTTTCTGTGGAAGAAGCGCGCGAGCCGTGACTTGTCAGGCAGCCATTCGACTTAATGAAATCCAAACATCCCGAGACGAACTAATAGAAGGAGGAATACCGAATCATGGCCAAACTATTCGCAACAAAGCCCCTCAGCGTGCTGATGGCGGACGCGCAGGAAACCGGCGGCCATAGTCTCAAGCGCACCCTCGGGCCAGTGAACCTCGTCGCACTGGGCATAGGCGCCATTATCGGAGCGGGTCTCTTTGTGCGAACGGCGGCCGCGATCGCCGATCGCGCGGGTCCGTCGGTCGTGCTCGCTTTCATGGTTGCCGGTATTGGCTGTACGTTTGCGGGTCTGTGCTACGCCGAATTCGCCTCGATGATCCCGGTGGCAGGCAGCGCCTACACGTACTCGTACGCGACGATGGGCGAGTTAATCGCTTGGATAATCGGCTGGGATTTGGTCCTCGAATATGCGGTGGGTGCGGCAACGGTCGCCATCGCGTGGAGTGAGTACGCAAATCGGGTCCTTGACTGGTTTGGCTGGCGCATTCCATACGCATGGTCGCATTCGCCATTCGAGACCGCCGCCAACGGCGCGCACGGCATGATGAACACACCGGCGGTATTCATCCTGCTGCTGCTCACGGGACTGCTGATACGCGGCACCAGGGAATCGGCGTTCGTCAATGGGTTCATCGTCGTCCTGAAAGTCAGCATCGTGCTGCTCGTCATCGGAATCGGATGGGGATTCATGAATCCCGCGAACCACACACCGCTGATCCCAGCGCCGACGACCTACACGACGCCGCAAGGCATCGTTCACCATTATGGCGGGATCATGGGAATCCTGGGCGCCGCGGGCGTGGTCTTCTTTGCATACATCGGCTTCGACGCTGTCTCAACTGCCGCTCAAGAGGCCAAGAATCCAAAGCGCAACATGCCGATTGGCATTCTCGGATCGCTGGTCATCTGCACCGTGTTGTATGTGCTGTTTTCGTACGTGCTGAGCGGCGTAGCGACCGTCGAGGATTTCCGGACCCATGGTCGCGAAGCATCTGTGGCGTTCGCCATTACCAAATACATGACCGATTACGAGTGGCTGTCGAAATTGGTGACGGTGGCGATTCTTGCCGGATTCTCCTCCGTTATTCTCGTGATGTTGCTCGGGCAGTCGCGCGTCTTTTACTCAATGAGCCGCGACGGCCTCGTGCCGAAGATCTTTTCCGATGTCCACCCACGTTTTAGGACACCCTACAAATCGAACGCGCTCTTTTTCGTTTTCACCGGCATTTTTGCGGCGTTCATTCCGGAGGATGTCGTCGGCGAGATGACGAGCATCGGCACCCTGTTCGCATTCATTCTGGTGTGCGCGGGTGTTTGGATAATGAGATCGCGGCGACCCGACCTCGAAAGAGGATTCCGCGTGCCGGCGCTGCCTGTCGTAGCCACGCTCGGCATCATTGTGTGCGGCGCGATGATTTATGGGCTTGGCTGGACCAACTGGGCACGGTTGTTCGTCTGGCTGCTCATCGGGCTGTTTTTTTACTTCGGCTACGGAAGGCGCCACAGCCGGATCGATGAGGCAACACCCTAGGTTTCGATGCGGTGACAATGGTGCGAGGTTAAGCGCCGTTGGGTGTCTTTTTTTGCGTCTTTCTGATGGCTTGCCGCGCGCGCATGACCAAAGCGTTCGCACCGATTGTATTCCTCCGGCAATTAACTGTTTGACGAGGTGTGATGCCCTCCCTACCGTCCGGTAAGTTCATGCTGACAACCGATTCCACCACACGTCAGCAAGTCCTGCAGGCGGCTTTGAAAAAGTTTGCCGATTGCGGGTACGAAGGCACGTCGGTGCAGGACATTGTCGAAGCGGCCAAAGTGACCAAGCCGACGCTTTACTACTACTTCGACAACAAACTGGAGTTGTATCAGGCGCTGGTGGACTACGCGCACGATGAACGATTCCGACTGATGCAAGCCGCCGCCGAGGGAGGCCGGACGCTCGCGGACAAGCTGGTGGAGATTTTGACCGCGCTGTTTGAGTTTTTACAGAACAACCGCGAGCTGATGCGGATCGCTTTCGCGACAGCGTTCGCGGCGCCCGGCGAGTTGCCGGCGGAAGTACGTTACCTGGACAAATGCGCTCGCAACTTTGAGTTGATTCATGATCTGATCAAACGCGGCCAGGCAGCGGGCGAGTTGGACGGCCGGTTCGACAGCAAGGAACTGGCGTTCGGCATCTACGGGCAGTTGAACATTTACCTGATGGCGCACCTGCTGATGCCGGATTGCAAATTGAACCGGCAGACGGCGGAGCGAATTGTCGAACTTTTTCTCGCGGGGGCGGGGGCCAAACGGTAATCGAAATCAGGGATCAGAATGAGAATCGCGCTTGTCACCTCCTCGGTAGTTTTGGCTGTCGGCTTCGTGACAACTGGCTGCTCGAAGAAGGCCGTCGGCGCACCGGGAGAAATTTTCGCGGTTCAAGTGATCGCGGTGGAGGCGAAGCGGCAACCGGTGACCGAATCGCTTTCGCTCATCGGCAGCCTGGCGGCCAACGAGATGGTGGAGATCAAGGCCGAGACGGAAGGCATCGTTCAGGATATTCTTTTCGGCGAAGGCCAGCGCGTCGAGAAGGGCCAATTGTTGATCCGACTTGACGAAACCAAAATCGCCACTGCTCTGGCCGAGGCCGAAAGCAATTTCAAGCTAAGCCAGGCAAACTTTGAACGCGCCAAACAACTGTTCAAAGGTCAGCTCATTTCGCAGCAGGAGTACGACCAGGTCACGGCCTCTTTCGACGTAAACCAGGCCACCGTCGATCGCCGGAAGCGGGAGCTTAAAGACACGCGCATTTGCGCGCCATTTGCAGGCATTATGGGCGCGCGCATCATCAGCCCCGGCCAGGTCATCGCCAGGGACGCCGTTCTTTCCTGGTTGGTCGATCTCGACCCGATCAAGGTCGAGCTCAACGTGCCGGAGCGATTTCTCAGTCAGTTGCAGGTGGGGCAAACGCTGGACCTCAAAGTGGCTGCTTATCCGACGAACCGGTTTCAAGGCAAAGTTTATTTCGTCGCCCCCTCGGTGGACTCGAACACCCGCACCACACTCGTCAAAGCGGAGATCCCCAATCCGAAGCGCGAACTCAAGCCGGGCATGTTTGCCAACCTTGATCTGACCGTGAACGTCCGCGAGAACTCGATTGTCATTCCCGAGGTCGCCTTGAGCCAGCTCCTGGACGGCAACCGCGCCATCGTCTTTGCCGTGGACACCAACAGCACCGTGCAGCTCAGACCGGTCAAGCTCGGTCTGCGCCTGGAGGGGCAGGTGGAGATTGTGGGCGGGCTCGAAGCCGGAGAAAAAGTGGTCGTCGAGGGCGTCCAGAAGATCGGGCCGGGAGCGAAGGTGAAACTCGCGCCGGCCGAAGCGGCGGCGCCCTATTTGAAACCTTCCTGAAATGGTCCTCCCCAGGATAAGCATCCAACGTCCCGTCCTCGCCACGATGATGAGCCTCGGTCTCATCCTCTTCGGCATCATCGGGCTGTCACGCCTGCCGGTGCGCGAGTTGCCGGACATTGATCCGCCCATTGTTTCCGTCACCACGGTCTTTCCGGGCGCCAACGCGCAGGTGGTCGAAACCGAAGTCACCGAGCGGCTCGAGGAGGAGATCAACAATATCGAAGGAATAAAGACCCTCACCAGCCAGAGCCGCGAGCAGGTCAGCAGCATCACCATCGAGTTCGATCTCTCGCGCGCCATTGACCTGTGCGCGCAGGACGTGCGCGACCGCGTCTCGCGCGTGCGCGGCAACCTGCCGCTGGACATTCGCGAGCCCATCATTGCCAAGCAGGAAGCGGACGCATTCCCTATTATCTGGCTCGGTCTGAACAGCGCGCGCTACACGCCGCTCGAACTCACTCGCCTTGCCGAAATGCAAATCAAGAACCGCCTCCAAATCGTCAAGGGCGTCTCCGGCGTCTGGATCGCCGGCGAACAGCGCTTCGCCATGCGGCTCTGGCTCGATTCGGAAAAAATGGCGGCCCGTCGCGTCACGGTGCTCGACGTCGAACGCGCGCTGCACCAGCAGAATGTCGAGTTGCCCAGCGGCCGCGTTGAGAATCTCGACCGCGAGATGACCATCGAGACCCGCGGCGAACTCAAGACGGCCGAACAATACGATCAACTCGTCATCAAGAACGAAGGCACGAAGATCGTCCGCCTGCGTGACATCGGACGCGCTGAAGCCGGCGTGGAAAACTACCGCACGGTCGCCCGCAACAACGGCCAGCCCTGCGTCTTTCTCGGCATCGTCAAGCAGTCCAAAGGCAACACCATCGAAGTCGCCCACGGCATCAAGGCGGAGATGGAACGCATCCGGCCGACGCTGCCCGCCGGCGTCGAGTTCGTCGTGAACTACGATTCGTCCACCTTCGTCGAGCGCTCAGTCCATGAAGTCTGGACCACGCTCGGCATTGCGTTCGTGCTGGTGGTGCTGGTGATTTATTTGTTCCTGCGCGACGTGCGCTCGACGCTCATTCCGGCCATCGCGGTTCCCGTTTCCATCATCGGCACGTTCGCGATTCTCTACGCGTTCGGCTATTCGGTGAACATTCTCACCATGCTCGCGCTCGTGCTCGCCATCGGCGTGGTCGTGGACGACGCGATCGTGGTGCTGGAGAATATTTTCCGCCACATCGAGCAAGGCGAGAAACCGTTGCCCGCCGCGTTCAAGGCCATGGAAGAAATCGCCTTCGCCATCATCGCGATTACCGTTTCGCTGGTGGCGGTTTTCGCGCCGCTCGCTTTTCAGAAGAGCCAGACGGGCCGGTTGTTTGTCGAGTTCGCCGTGGCGGTCGCGGGTTCGGTCATCATCTCGGCGTTCGTGGCTTTGACGCTATCGCCTTCGATGGCCGCGCGGATTCTGAAGACCGCCGAGCACAAACATCACAACTTCGTTCTGGTTGCGTTCGAGAAGCTGCTCAATTGGTTCTACGGCGCCTATCGCCGCGCGCTGGAATGGTCGCTGGTGCATCGACTGGCGGTGTTGGGCGCGGGCCTCGCCAGTCTGGTCCTGATGGGCTTGATTTATGCCGGGTTGGAGCAGGAGTTTCTCCCGGAAGAGGATCGCGGCTTGCTGCTCTCGTTTGTCATTTCGCCTCGCGGCGCGACCAGCGAATACACCAGCCGCATGGTCAACAAGGTCGAGAACATCTTGAAACAGACGCCGGAGGTTGAGTTGTACGGCTCCGTCGTCGCGCTGGCGATGAACGGACCGGGCGAAGCCGATCAGGGCATCGCTTTCGTCCACTTCAAAGAGAACCGCAAACGCACCGTGCAGGAAATCGTGCGCGGCCCGGGCGGGTTGCAGAGCCGTTTTATCAACGAAGTCGAGGGCGCGATCGCCATTCCGCAGATTCCGAAAGCTTTCACGCGCGGATTCGGCGCGCCGTTTCAATTGACGATTCAGTCGCAGGACCTCGACGCCTTGAATCGTTATGCCGGCGAACTGGTGACGAAACTCCAGCAACTGAAAAACGGCGACCAACCCATCCTCGTCAACGTCCGCTCGTCGTTCGAGGTCAACAAACCGGAATTGCGGCTCGACATTGACCGCGATCGCGCCGGCGCGCTGGGCGTTTCGGTCGAGGATATTTCGCGCACCTTGCAAATTCTTTTCGGCGGCCTTGACCTCAGCCGCATCAAGATAAGCGGCAAGGAATATTACGTGATGGCGCAATTGGAGCGCGACTCGCGCCTGAAACCGCAGGACCTGGACCGCCTTTACGTCCGCAACCCCGGAGGCGACCTCATTCAGCTCAGCAGCGTCGTCAAACACCAGGTCGGCGCCGCTCCCAACGCCATCGAGCACTACAACCGGATGCGCAGCGCGACGATCTCCGGCACTCCCGTCAGCATGCCGCTGGGCACCGTCCTCAATCGCGTTGAAGAAATGCTGCGGGCCGATTTGCCGGCGGGGTTCCTTTACGCGTGGTCGGGCGAATCGCGCGACCTGCGCGATACCGGCCAGGAAGTCTGGCTCGTGCTGATCCTGGCATTGATCATCGTTTACATGGTGCTGGCCGCGCAGTTCGAGAGCCTGGTTCATCCACTGACGGTCATTCTTGCGGTGCCGCTTGCGGCGGTCGGCGCGTTTGGCTTGCTGTGGCTGCTCAATTTCGGCGGCAAGATCGGGGTGCTGCCGGTCATCCCCGCGATGAATTTGAATTTGTTCAGCCAGATCGGCCTGGTGCTGCTCGTCGGCCTGGTGACGAAGAACTCCATCCTGCTCGTTGAGTTCGCCAATCAGCAGCGCGCCAAAGGCGTCAACGCTCACGACGCGATGCTCCAGGCGGGCACGGTCCGGCTGCGGCCGATTCTCATGACGGCCTTTTCGACCATCGCAGGCATCCTTCCCATCGCCATCGGTTTCGGCGCGGGCGCCGAAAGCCGCCGGCCGATGGGCGTTGCGGTCGTCGGCGGGATGCTCACGAGCACGTTTCTTACGCTGTTGGTCATCCCGGTGGTCTATACACTGTTCAGCGATCTCGCGGAGCGTTTCCAACGCAAACCCGTCGCGGCGCCTGCGACTCTGGAGCAGGTGCCCAGCAAATGAACCTGCCAGATTTTCCCGTTGCCCGATGGTTTCCTTGCGGTGGGCCGCCACAGGGAGCACGCCCGGGCCGTGCGCTCCCCGGACTGGCTTGGAGTTACAGTCTCGGATTTTTGGTGGCGGCGCTGCCGTGGCTGGCCCTGGTTTCCTGTTCGAAACCGGCGGCCAGCGCTGCGAAGCACGAGGCGGACGCCGCCGTGGCCATTACGGTTGCCCAGGTTGAGGTCATGCCGATGGACCGGTGGCTGGACATCTGGGGAACCCTTTACGCAAAAGACGAAGCGACGCTGGGAGCGGAAGTCGAAGGAAAAGTGGAAAAGACACTGGTTGATTTCGGCGACCGCGTGAAGAGGGGCGAGGAACTGGCGTTAATCGACACCACGACCTACGAGGCGCTCGCTCACCAGGCCGAAGCGAACCTCGCGAAGGCAAAAGCCAATGCGGACAATGCCGAATTGAATCTCAAACGCGTTCAGGAGCTGCGCAAAAGCAATATCGCTTCCCAGAGCGATCTTGACTCGGCCGTCGCTGCCGCGGAGCAAGCACGCGCGGAAGTCAAGGCCGACGAGGCCGCCAACGCCGTGGCGCGGCTGAATTTGCAGCGTTCGCACGTCAAAGCGCCTTTCGACGCCGCCATCGCCGAGCGCATCGCCAGCGCGGGCGATTATCTGAAGGCCGGCGCGCCGATGTTCCGTGCGGTAAATGACAACGTTTTGAAACTGATCGTGCAGGCGCCCGAAAGCTATGCCGGCAAGGTGGTCAAGGAACAGCAGGTGATTTTTTGGGTGGACGCTTACGGCACGAACCAGATGTTCGAAGGAAGAGTCTATTTGATCAGCCCCTCGGTGAACCTGTCCACGCGGGCCTTTCCGTTCGGCGCGCTGGTGCAAAACGCCGATCATCGCCTCAAGGCCAGCACCTACGCGCGGGGACAACTGATCCTCGCGCGCGACGTGCCCACGCCGGTCGTGCCGCTCGACGCGGTCGTCACGTTCGCCGGTGTGACCCGGGTTTTCGTGGTGGACAAAAGCGGGGTCGCGCACAGTCGCCCGGTCGAGGTGGGACGGGTCAAAGATGGCCGCCAGCAGGTTTTCTCGGGACTGAAACCAGGCGAGGCCGTCGCCACCAGCGGCTTGAGCAAACTATATGAGGGCGTGAAAGTGCGGGTGAGGGAGACGATGGCAAACAACCAGGCCAATGGCCTCGCGGTCAAAGAATGGCGAAGCCCGAAATCCGAATGAGGAAAGAAATCCGTAGCGCGAAAACCGAACCGCGCCCGGCTGACGGGTCGCCCGCTTTATCATTCGGACCTGGTCATTCTTTCGTCCTTCGTCCTTCGTCCTTCGTCATTTCCGAAACTCCCGCCCGATGAGCCCGGAGCCGCCAGCTCACCCGCCTGCTTCCGAGGTGTCTGCGCAAGCCACGCGCGGCCTCGGCATCGCCGACCTTTGCATCTCGCGGCCGGTTTTTGCGACGATGATCAATCTGTTCTTCGTCGTGCTCGGCTGGTTTTCGTTCCGGAGCATCGGCGTGGACCAGTTCCCGAACGTCGAACTGCCCATCGTCACCGTCACCACCACGCTGCGCGGCGCGTCGCCGGAAGAAATGGAAACGAGCGTGACCAAGCCGCTGGAGGAAATCATCAACACGGTCCAGGGCATCGACGAGCTGAGCAGCACGACCATCGAGGGCGTCTCGCGCATCACCATTCAGTTCTTCCTCGAACGCAACCGCGACATCGCTGCCCAGGACGTGCGCGACAAGGTGAACACGATTTTGTCGCAACTGCCGCAAGGCACCGACACGCCGATCATCGACAAATTCGATCTCGACGCCGTGCCGGTCATGTCTCTCAGTGTCAGCGCGCCGCGCGATCTGAAGGAGATCACCTACATCGTGGACAGGCAGATCAAGCAGATCCTGGAAACGGTGCCGGACGTCGGCGCGGTGATCATGATCGGCGGCCGCACGCGCGCCGTGCAGGTGGCCGTCGATATCGACAAGCTCCGCGCCCGCGGCCTGACGATCGAGGATGTCCGTACGGCGCTGTTGCAGCAGAATCTCGAAGTGCCCGCCGGCCGCGTGGACCAGGGCACGCGCGAACTGGTCGTGCGCACGCTGGGCCGGATGGGCAGTGTCAGGGATTTCAACGACCTTATCATCGCCGCGGTCGGCACGCAGCCCATTCGGCTGAGCGACGTCGCTGCGGTGACCGACTCCGTCGAAGAACCGCGCTCGCTGTCGCGACTCAACGAAGTGAACGCCGTGACGCTCGTTGTTCGCAAGCAATCCGGCTCGAACACGGTCAAAGTGATAGACGGGGTGAAAGGGAAGCTGAAGGAGCTGGAGCCGATCATTCCGCGGGATTTCAAAGTGAATATCATCCGCGACCAGTCGCGCTTCATTAAACGCTCGCTGCACGAAGTCAGCTCCCACCTGCTGATGGGCGCCGTGCTGGTGGCGCTGACGGTTTTCTTCTTTCTCCACGACTGGCGCGGCACGGTCATCGCCTCGATTGCCATTCCGGCTCCGCTCGTTGCCACCTTCGCTTTGATGCGCGCGATGAATTATACGCTCAACAACTTCACGATGCTCGGCATGGTGTTCGCGGTGGGCATCGTGATCGATGATGCCATCGTCGTGCTCGAAAACATTCACCACACGATGGAGGAGAAGGGCTGGTCGGCAGTCCGGGCCGCCAGTTATGCCACGCGGGAAATCGCCCTCGCCGTCATGGCCACGACGCTGTCGCTGGTGGTGATTTTCCTCCCGCTGGCGTTCATGAAGGGCCGCACCGGCATGTTCTTTTCGAGCTATGGCGTGACAGTCGCGTTCGCCATCCTGGTGTCGCTCTTCGTTTCGTTCACGCTTACGCCGATGCTCGCATCGCGTTTCCTCAGGCATACCGACGATGAAAAGATTCGCGCGAAGAAGGCCCATGGCGGCGTTCTGCTGCGCTGGCTGTCGGGTCATTATATCGCGGTGCTGCGCTGGAGCCTGCGTCACCGCCGGATCATCGTTTGCGGCGCGGGAGCGTGCGTGCTCTCGCTGTTCGTGCTCGGCAAGCTGACTAAGTTCACTTTCCTGCCGCAGGACGACGCCAGCGAGTTTGAAATTGCGCTGCAAACACCGGAAGGTTCCACGTTGCAGCGGTCGGCGGACATTTGCGCCGAAATTGACCAAAGGTTGAAGGCCGTTCGCATCGACGGGCAGCAGGCCATCACCGACACGCTCGCGACAATCGGCGAAACGTCCGGACGCGTGGGCAAGGCCGAAGGCGACGTGACGCTCGCCACGATTTACTGTCGCTTGCCCGATCTGGGCGGGTTCTGGTCAACGTTGTTCGGCCGGACGCGCCGGTGGCCGCAATTTCAGGTCATGAGCCTGGCCCGCCGCGCTTTGGCCGACTATCCCGACGTGCGTTCCAGCGTGCAGTTGATTTCCAACATCAGCACCGGCGGCCGTAACTCCGATTTGTCGTTCAACCTGCTGGGCCCGGACCTCGACAAGCTTTCCGAATACGCGGACGGGATCATCCGGCGATTGAGCTCCGACAAGGGCGTCGTGGACGTGGACACGACGCTCTCGAATCGCAAACCGGAATTGCA